>JADGNF010000016.1 GCA_017883615.1 Candidatus Bathyarchaeota archaeon | reverse complement strand
GCTGAGCGCATGGTGAAAGAGCGAAAGGTACGCGTGGATCGAGCTCAAGAAATCATAAAAGAATTAAGCGCCCGCTAAGATTGGGCGACTTTCTTTTCTTCTTCATTTTTTGTTTCTTTGAGGTTGTATTCTTAATTCATTAACTTGAGCTAAATCGGGCACTAAAACAGATATTTTTCTATCCAGTTTTTCTGTGCCATAGGCAACCTGCACCTCAACCTCGGCCTTGTCGGCGTGAAAGGCTGTCAGAGACGCAGCTTTTTCTACTGCAGATTTCGTTTTTGGTCCCTGCAGAATCGTAGTTGGACTACCACAATTAGGCACTTCAAAGTAAAAGTCGCCTTTTCGTTTGGCTCTAAGCAACACGCTGTTTTCAGCTTCATTCCTACCAACGATTATCTTGTTGGCACCGAACCTAAAGTGCCTCCCAACCTTCAGGAGATTAACTTCTTTGATCGCTACCCGCTTTTTATGTTGAAAAAGGTCGTGAAGTTTGGCGGCGAATTCTTTATCGGTAAGAAGGCATCCTCCGGCTGCACAAGGATAATTGACGATGTTAAATTCCTTGGTCATTTCAATCTGTCGTTTCCGCGACCGCCCGTTGATATCTCTGAGCGCTTCTTGGTTGATGTAACCTTTTTCTTCTGCTTCAGTTTTGGGCAAAAGTTTTCCTGAAAGTGGGCGCAGAATTTTTCCTTCTAAGCCCGCTTCCCGTTCGATAAGGTCTAATGCGCCTTT
The DNA here is from genome assembly GCA_017883615.1 of Candidatus Bathyarchaeota archaeon. Classification (GTDB taxonomy): domain Archaea; phylum Thermoproteota; class Bathyarchaeia; order Bathyarchaeales; family Bathycorpusculaceae; genus JADGNF01. The sequence continues at coordinate 9,422 of JADGNF010000016.1, read as the reverse complement.
GTGCTGGGACATAGGGCGTTGACCAAGGACTTCTCCAGTGAAAATAAATTTGGCCCCGATTTGTTTCGCGTATTTTTTGGCTTTTTTTAGCATGAAGATTCGGCAGTCTACACAGGGGTTCATGTTTTTTCCGTAGCCGAACCTTGGGTTTCTAACTACTCTCAAATAGTCTGTGCCTGCACTTACCATCTTAAGCGGGATGTTGAACGTTTTAGCTGCTTCCGAGGCACCGCATCCGCCTTTTCTGCAAAGGCAAAAAGGAGTCACAAAGTTAATCGCTTCAACCTCTATGCCGCTCTCGAGAATCAGTTTGACAGCTAACGTGCTGTCTAAGCCGCCGGATAACAATCCCAAAGCTTTCATGTTCTCACGCTTACCTCAAAAAAGGGAAGAATTGAGTGCCGAACTCTCAGATGCATTTAACTAAAGGGATGGAGCAGGCGCTTCAGGGGGTTCTTGGAACAGCACTGTGCTGAGATATCGTTCGCCTGTGTCGGGGAGAATTGCTATTATGAGTTTTCCTGCGTTTTCGGGTCTCTTGGCGATTTCCAAAGCTGCGAAAGCCGCGGCGCCGGAGGATATTCCTGCAAGTATGCCTTCTTTTTTGGCGAGCAACCGAGCGGTTGCGAAAGCGTCTTCATCTTTAACTTTGAAGATTTCGTCGACCAAATCCAGCTTAAGTACGTCTGGGACAAACCCTGCTCCTATTCCTTGGATTTTGTGTGGTCCTTTTTTGCCTCCGCTGAGAACTGGCGAGTTCGCGGGTTCGACAGCGATTGCTTTGAAGGTTGATTTAAGGGGCTTGATGTATTGTGCGATTCCTGTTATTGTTCCTCCGGTTCCGACGCCTGCGACAACTATGTCGACTTTTCCTTCGGTATCATTCCAGATTTCGGGTCCGGTGGTTTCTTTGTGGATTTTGGGGTTTGCTAAGTTCTTGAATTGTTGGGGAACGAATGAGTTTGGGGTTTGGGCGGCGAGTTCGTTTGCTTTTGCGATGGCGCCTCCCATTCCATCTGGTCCTGGTGTCAGGATGAGTTCTGCTCCGTATCCTTTTAGAAGTGTTCGTCTTTCGATGCTCATGGTCTCGGGCATGGTTAAGATTATGCGGTAGCCTTTGACGGCTGCAACCATTGCTAAGCCGATTCCAGTGTTTCCGCTGGTGGGTTCAATGATTACTGCGCCGGGTTTGATTAACCCCTGCTTTTCGGCTTCGTTAATCATGCTCAAGCAGATGCGGTCCTTCACGCTTCCGCCAGGGTTGCGGGATTCAAGCTTTGCTGCGACTGTGGCTTTTGAGTCTGCTGCCAGTCGGTTTAGTTTGACTAATGGTGTTTTTCCGATGGTTTCTAAGACGTTGTTGAAGATTTGTGTCATGGTGTTTCACCAACACATTATAACATCGTTATAATTGGATTGGGATATAAAACTGTTACTATTAGGGCACAAGGATTCCAAAAAACAATCGAACCTTGCCTGAAAGCGATACTAAATAATGTAATCTTCAAGAATTTTGCTCGATTCCTGTTCAGAGAACGTTGTGCACAATTTACAGAAATCAGACGTAACTTCGTTCCAAGTCACATTACCGTCTGCCAAATGCTTCGCGGTTTTCCTTGCTTCGGCTTGGATCTTTGGCAAGATATCTCCGAATTGCTCCGTTCCTTTGAACGCCCGTTTGGAATTGATATATTGGCTTATGGCTGCCTGGGTAGTTCCCAGTTTTTGGGCCGCGTCAACTTGCGTTAAATGGTGAGTGCTAACAAGGTCTTTGGCAACAAGTGACCTGAACACGGGGAGCACGTATTTCCCTATTGTTTCACATCTGGCGCTCATCAGGGTCAGAAAAATATAACACACTTATACTTATAAATTCGTTGCCAATGACCGCATATTTCGAATCGGAATCTACTAACTAGACTACTCGAAGCAAATCTGCCTTCGTTATTATCCCAACTACGTTACCTTTCTTTGCGACAAGCACAGCGGAATAAGTCTGCAGAAGGCTTGAAATCAATGACAATGGAGCGTCCTCGCTAACTTGAGGAAAAGCTTCTTCCATGATCTCTTCGGTTGGCAGTTTGGAAATCTGCGTCAAGTCTTTTCCTGCCAATATCTGCCGTAAGATAGTTTTTTCTGAGATGCTTCCGACAGATTGTTTCCCACAAAAGACTGGTATCTGTGAGTAGCCACAATCCTTCATGAGGCGCACAACTTTTGAGACTAGTTCGTCTTTTTGGACGCTAATTATTTGATTGGGTACGATTTTTTCTTCTTGGATTTTTGTTTTTGTTTGCAATCGGTCAAGGGCGTCAAAGATTGTCTTTACTTTGGTATAAGACGAATCGATTTTCCCTGATTCCAGTTTGGCGATGAGGGATTGGCTTACGCCTGCGAGTTTGGCTAGTTCGGCTTGTTTGAGGCCTAGTTGGCGGCGTTTTTTGGCTATTTCTTCCAGCGTTGGAAACATAGTTAATTTTGGTCTCGATAGGATATTTATTCTTTTAGGAATAAAACAAGCAAAAACGCATATAACGGCGTTATTCATTGTTTAGTCTAATCAAAAACAAAGGAGAAAAAGATAATGACCCAAAAGAGACGTCTGGCTACCTTAGCCATCCACGCGGGGCAAGAATCACCTGACCCGACAACTGGCTCAAGGGCAGTCCCGATATACCAAACAGCCTCATACGTCTTCAAAAACACGGATCACGCGGCGAACCTCTTCGCCCTCAAAGAACTAGGAAACATTTACACCCGATTAATGAATCCAACGACTGACGTTTTCGAGAAGAGAGTCGCTGCAATTGAAGGCGGAACAGGTGCATTAGCTACCGCTTCTGGACAGGCAGCCGAAACACTGGCGCTTCTGACCATTACGCAAGTCGGTGATGAGATCGTTGCAGCAAACAACCTGTACGGCGGAACCTACCAGCTACTGCATTACACATTCTCCAAATTCGGGCGAAAAACCGTTTTCGTCGAATCCTCAAAGCCCAGCGAATTCAAAAAAGCCATAACCCCCAAAACAAGAGCGATATACGCTGAAACCATCGGCAACCCCAAACTGGATGTCCCCGACTTCGAAGCCTTAGCGCAAATAGCTCATGAGGCAGGAATCCCATTAATCGTTGACAACACAGTAGGCGTTGGTTTGGTTAGACCAATCGATTACGGTGCAGACATCATCGTGGCGTCCGCAACAAAATACATAGGCGGCCACGGAACCAGCCTGGGTGGCGTAATTACTGATTCGGGCAAATTCAAATGGAACAACGGCAAATTCCCCGAGTTCACCGAACCAGACCCAAGCTACCACGGCATAAAATACTGGGACGCATTCGGGAACTTCCCAGAATTGGGGAACGTAGCATTCATCTTTAAAGCACGAGTGCAGCTTCTTCGAGACTTAGGGCCTACAATAAGTCCATTTAACGCTTGGCTTTTGCTTCAAGGACTCGAGACGCTAACCCTTAGGCAACATAAGCACTCGGAAAACGCCCTCCAGGTTGCAACATTCCTCAAGAATCACCCGCTAGTCAATTGGGTAAACTATCCCGGCTTACCTGAAAATCCCAACTATCAAGTCGCCTCAAAATACCTCAAAAACGGCTACGGCGGACTAGTCGGTTTTGGGATCAAAGGAGGATTAGCTGCAGGCAAGAAATTCATAGAAAACGTCAAACTTCTCTCGCACTTAGCAAACATCGGCGACGCCAAAAGTCTCGTTATTCACCCTGCTTCAACCACACACCAGCAACTAACCAAAGAAGAACAAGCAGCAACTGGCGTAACAGAAGATTTCATTCGCTTATCGGTAGGCATCGAGGACCCGCAAGACATAATCGAAGACATAGACCAAGCCCTCAAAGCGACGGCAAAACAATAGCCAAACAGAAAAAACTTTTTCCCTTCTTTGGAGGCTAACAAACTCACGAGCGAACAAACCTTAGAAAACACCGAAACAAGACACTTCACTTTAGTATCTCCACTGGAGGAACTGGTTCTGGAATCCGGAGAAAAGCTAAGTCCAGTAACGGTAGCCTACGAAACATACGGCGCTCTCAACGCGCGAAAATCAAACGCCGTCCTTGTTCTCCATGGACTAAGCGGCGATGCTCACGCTGCTGGGTCAAGCAAAAGTGATTCCGCTCTTGGCTGGTGGAATGATCTCATCGGACCTGGAAAAGGCATCGACACGGACAAGTATTTTGTTATTTGCACAAATGTGCTTGGCGGTTGCAGAGGCACAACGGGTCCATCCTCAATTAATCCGGCAACGGGAAAGCCATATGGCGGGGATTTTCCCCTGATCACGATTGGCGATATGGTTCAAGCCCAAAGATGCCTCATTGACCATCTCGGAATTCAAAGGTTATTGGCGGTTGTTGGCGGCTCAATGGGTGGCATGCAAGTTTTGCAATGGATGGTTTCGTATCCCGATAGAATTTGCGGGGCAATTCCAATTGCTACGACGATGAAGCATACGCCACAGCAAATAGCTTTCAATGAGGTCGGCCGGCAAGCCGTAATGGCTGATCCAAACTGGAAGGGAGGCAACTATTACGGCGGTCCCGTTCCAGCGAAAGGCTTAGCAGTTGCCAGAATGATTGGACACATAACTTACATGAGCGACACCTCGATGGCGGAGAAGTTTGGCAGACGCATTCGACAGGAAAAAGAGCCCTTTAAGTTCAGCGCTGAGTTCGAGGTAGAAGGATATTTGCGTTATAGAAGCGATAACTTTGTGAAGCGATTCGACGCGAATAGCTACCTGTATATAACAAAGGCCTTGGATTTGTTCAATATCCTAAATGGGCACAAGCTAGCTGATGTCTTTAGAGGTTTAAAGGCAAAAGTGTTCGTTATAGCATTCAAATCTGACTGGTTGTACCCTACCTACCAAAGCCAAGAAATTGTGAAAGCCTGCAAACTCGCAAGCGTCGACGCGAGTTACTGCGAGATAAGCAGCACTTATGGGCACGACGCGTTCTTGCTGGAAACAGAGCAGTTAACCACTCTTATTCGAGATTTCCTAAACACAATCGCCAACGGAAACGGAGACAAAAAATAATGACGCAAAAAACACGAAGAATTGAGCAAGCCATCATTTCAGGTTGGATTGATAGCGGTGCCTCCGTTTTGGATTTGGGCTGTGGCGACGGCGAACTCTTAACCCACCTAATAGGTCAGAAGGGCATCCGAGCCCAAGGCATAGAATTGAGCGAGCAAGCCATCCACCGGTGTGTCTCTGCTGGATTAAGTGTTTTTCAACAAGACATAGATACTGGCTTAACTGAATATGGGGACAAAAGCTTTGATTATGTTATTTTGAATCAGACGTTTCAGCAAGTCAAGAAACCAGATTTTGCGCTTCAGGAAGCTCTACGAGTGGGCAAACATGTTATTGTTGGGTTTCCGAACTTCTGCTACATTACGGATAGGTTCCAAATTTTCTTCCGAGGGAAGGTTCCTATCTCTGCATCGTTGCCTTATCAGTGGTATGAGACGCCGAATTTGCATTTTCTGAGCATAGCAGATTTTTTCGACTACTGCAAAGATAGAAACATAATTGTAAAAGAAGCCGGATTCGCGGCGAAGAACAAGAAAATTGAATGGCTGCCTAATTTGTTTGCAGAAGTCGGTTTGTTTATGCTCTCAAAATCAACCCAATAACGGGTCTATGTTCAGTTGTTTAAGCGCAAATGACTTTTTCTTTACTCTCAGTCTTTGCCTGGGTTTTGGTACCGCTGTTTCCCGGTTGGGTGACTGTCACGGCACCCGTTTTTCCCAACCTCAACTGCTTCTCACCTTTGAAGGTGGCGACCGAAGCATTACTGATCTGGATTTCATCACCTGTAGAAACAGCTTTCACTTGTTGGTCCCACAAACAAAGCTTAATTTTTCCTGTTTCATCCTCTATGATGGCGTTTGCGAGAAGAGCGCTGTTTCCAAATTGAGTATGCACCATTCTTGGCTCTTCAACTTGCAGAACTTTTGCTCCTAAATTGACTTTTTTCATTCCGTGACGAAGGTCTTTAATGGAGAAAGACATAGGTTCTGCAGGGTTCTGCTTGGCGATTTGCCTTTGGATCTTGTCGCTATTCATCCAGTTATCAAATGTCATTTCCTTTTCTAAGAGAGTTTCTTCAGGTACACGGAACTGGACGAGCACGTTATTTTCTTGCTTGATAAGAAAGATTGCTTCTCCGTCTACGCTACCTCGGTATTCAACGGATAGACCCTGACATTGAGCTTTCTTATTTTCTTTTGCCTTAACTAGTGACTGGAAAAGCTCTGCTGGGTAAACTCCGTACTGAACAGAAAGGGACGCAAGATTTTCGCTTATCGACGGTTTCTTATGTTTCAAATATATTCCCCTCAATCTTGGTTATCAGAGTCGTGTCAAAAAAGATGCCCCATTTTATCCTTTCTTGAAGAAGCCGACAACCAACAATACGTAGACTCCAAAGTATATTAGGCTACTGCATCAAGAACAGCTTTTCTCCATCCGACCTTAAAGTTTATGCATTTAATGTTTGCGAACAGAACAATTTTCAACTCATTTCTGTATCTTATATCCTCTTTATTTATTTCAAGGAATTAAAGCGTCGGAATCTCAGCTTTGGGGCATTTGGGGCAATAAACTCTTTAAACTGAATAGGATAGTCTATTGTTGCCTATGAAAAGGACGTCCAAAGAAGCAACTGCTATCTTTGCGCTTCTGATTTTAGTTGTGGCAATGATGCAAACGGCTCAACTTGCAACGGCAGCAACGGAATCCGTCACGAAAGCAAAGCTAACGGCGTTTCTGAGTGAAGTTATAGGATTTCATATGAATTACAGATTCTGGGGCGATTTTTATAATGTTAGTCGTCCGTCAAATTACGGTGGCAAGGTCGAAGAGGTAGACATAATCGCTCCTTGCACTGTTCCTAACGGACAAATAAACGTGCTAGCTGTATTCTACAACGACTGCATATACGACATTTATTTTGTTGTCTACGGGTCAGCTACTTACGTGCCGCAGGCTTCCCTTGACTGGATAAAAAACGTAATGAAAGAATACCGCACGTTTGCTGCTAACTACAATATCGACATTGACCACGTAGAAACCGCGCTTAGCTTACTTGACAAAGTCTCCGAGCTGCAAACAGTGAATGCAACCAGCGGTGACATGAAGATGGTGATGACGTGCCAATCAAACAACGTGGGCGGCATCCCCTCCAATATCACGCAAGTGCAATGGATTTACAGCACTAATATAGGCGATGCAGCCGAGAAATGCATAAGCATCAGCCTCACACAAGGCGAAGTCAAAGAAATCCGCTTCGCTGACACCTGGGACCTTTTCTCAGTGTCGAACAAGTGCATTTCACAGGCTGAAGCCAAAAGCATCGGTTGGAACGCACCCCTAAACCACGAGGTCACTTTGACAAATGCAGATGGCTTGACAACCAACGTTCAACCTAATTGGACTAAGAATTTCACTCAAGTCAGCCTAGGTTACATCCTTGGGCAAGTCTTCAACAACACGCTTAACGATACACTTCATTTCGCTAACGGAGGAGGCACACATAATGATCCATTAATATTGTATCCGCTGTGGGAATTTGATTTTTACTTTGGCAGAAGCATTAGCGGCAATGAAGGCATCCAAGTCGGTGTCTGGGGGGACACCAAAGAGATAGATTACTGCAGCTCTTTCGGAATTTTAAGTTCAGGTTCGCCCTCGGCTGGAAACACGCCTGAGCCTTCTTCCGGCAACATGCAACCGCCAACGCAAAATTCGGAGCCCTCTCAATCACACGCCGCCGCAACTCCCTCTTTAACATCTTCGCCTTCTGCCCCAGAGCTTAGATATTGCGCGGTTGTAGTTCTTGTGATCTCGCTAACCGCTGTCATCCTCGTTGGTCTAAACCGAAAAGTTAACACTTAATGAATACTTCTTTCAGGATTGCGCCGAAGGCGTAATAGGGTATCCCCATCCTTTCGGTTTGAAGAAATGAATTCAGAAAATTCCCAACGAAGGTTAACCTTGCTCCCATCCTCGCGACAACCCCCTTAGTATAGAAACTTTCACAAGGAATCTTTACAATAAACCTCTTAAGCCAACTCAACCCTTTAGTTGCTTGGTGGCTGTGGCAGTGAAGAGAAAAGCAACCATGGTTTACGCCTTACTCTCCATACTCATAGCTTCAATGGCAGGAACAGGTTTTGTAGGTCTGGTTAACGCCAATTTTGAGCCGTCCCCAAGTCCACCCATAACCGACCCACCCATAATATACTTAATTTCACCGGCAGCAAATTGGTCAGCCAAAGAAAATGAAACAATCAATGTTGTTTTTACAGTAGCCATGCCTAAGTCGTGGGATTGGACCATTCCCAACCTAGCGCCAAATCAAAGCGAGTGCATTGGCACAATTACCTCAGTAAACTGCAGTCTTGACCAAACCCAAATCGTTAACGATAGCACCAGTTACGGTCAACGAACGGAAGCTAGCTCTAGAGGCATGAGAAATCTCACGTACACAAGAGATGTGGGCTCATTGGGCTCAGAACAGTTGAGTCTTGGGCATCATAACTTGACTATTTCAGTTACAGCTTGCACTCTTTACCACACCGTAGATTCGTACGCCTTATACGATGTATCTACTAAAGCAACGTACACGTTTGCCGTGGGTGCTCCATCAGCAGTCCAAAATATAAATCCACCAAATATTTCAGACATATCCATAGAACAACGTGCTCGCACTGAATTTCAACTTACCTTCTCAACAAATGAGCCAACTTCTTGGATGGGCTACAGTTTAGACACTGAAGCCAATGTGACCCTTACTGGAAATACAACTATAGATGCAGGTCAAACAGGTTACCACACCATAATAATCTACGCCAATGGCACAGCTGGAAACATGGCTGCTTCAGACATAGTTGAGTTTAGGTTGCAAATAAATCTCCCAACACCAACTTCAAACCCCACTCCAAGTCCATCTCTTTCGCCTTTCGTCTCTTCAACTCTGCAGCCTGTCACACCAATAAATGTGGAACCCGTAAACCTAACCAATTTTTACTTAGCTATCGCTATAATCGCTTTGGCACTCATTGGGGCAATTCTGATAATTTTACCGAAGAAACGCAAGAAGTAGCGAAACCAAGAAAACCTGTTCCCTGGTGGGTTCCAAAATTTCTTAAGCAAGTCTAACTAAACAGGAAAGACAATAAAGCAATAATCTCCCGAGACACAATTTTTGGTTGGCTTCTGGCAGAGTTATAAATATATTAGAATGAACCTACCATAGTCTAATGGTGATTCTGAATGGTTTTTGCAAGGATGTCTACGTGGCACTTTAAGAAAGGGAAACGCGAAATTGCGTTCTTGGAAATTGACCGAGTTTTGAATACTGCTACACGGCGCGTGG
>JADGNF010000015.1 GCA_017883615.1 Candidatus Bathyarchaeota archaeon | reverse complement strand
TGCATTTCGCGATTGCAATGCTTTTCAACGCCTCCTTAACTGTTAATAAGCAAATTCCTCCACACCCTCAACACAACTCCATGTTGAAAACGCCAAGACGTGCATGTGAAACCATGATAACTTGCTATTATTTCCAAATTAGCTAAAAAATCAAATATATAACGTCCTGTGCGTTCGCAACGCGGAAGTCGCGGGTTCAAATCCCCTTGGAGACAAGCTCCTATTCAGTAATGACTATTTATCTAACGTGCAGATTTTCTATTCACAGTTTTCTCTGTGGCCTTATGGAGCGATTCAACATGCATGTCTAACTCAACTTTGCTATTGAAGCTTTTTGAGCATATTTGGCAAACAAATCTGTCCTCATTGCCGCCAGGTCGAGCTATCGTTTGTTCCTTCCCAAGGAGTACTTCTGGTTCAAAAGTGGGTGACCCATCACTTGGGGTGAGCACCTTTTCTGCTTCCATAGGCTACTTTTGTTCAGATTGATTTTCAACTTGTATTTCAGGCCCACTAATAACTAATCTTCAACCTGTTTTCTCGTGAGTCCTTTCATAAACATTTGTGACATCAATGACGCTACAATCAAATAAATGGACAATCCACCTATCGATTTGTGGCTTGTTTTAGTCACATATCTTTAAGAATCAACTTCTGTAAGTAACATGCATATTGTAGGTGAGTTTTTGCCAAAAATTAATCCAGGTACCAATGTTCATGGAGATAATGATACTCCAACTTCGTATCCGAGCAACATGCCAGATACTGACATTATAGAACCCAAAATGGACGACAAAGGAAAACTTCACTGTCCATTATGCGACGGAATTTACAATTCAAGAGAAGAATACATAAGCCACGCATTAACTCGACATCAACCAACCATCCTAAACTGTGACAAAAAAGGCTGCACCTCAGAATAGACCAAGAAAGCAAATCCAACAACAAACCCCACAATTCACCCAATTTAGCAACCTAGCGTGCGCACAATTAGAGGATCTCATTTTGACTATGTAAAACCACAATTCTAAAAACCGATAAACGTCAGTAACCTAAAAGTGAAGTTATCAAAGTAAAAGGCAATTCTCAAAATCGATACAGAAACCTCAAGATAGGCCAATGCATCAAGAGAGCCACCAAATTTAGAAACAGAAAACGCCGCAACATTTCATTAGTCAAACCACTACGAAGTTTAAACAACTGGCACCGATCCATCTTTATCATTTTGTTTGGTTCCGCCATACTTCGACAAAACATTCGCCATTTCCCGCTTAAACAACATACCAACACTCTCAGCGCCAACGATTTCCTCTTTCCCCAGATTCCACTCAGAAGGATGAAGGATAAAGGGCTTCGACTGCGTGCCACCTAAACCGCCGTGGCTACCAACGAGCTCCTCAAACGCGGCCACCTCATCTTTCTCCGTGTCGTACATGCTCACGAGAAGAATATCTGGAACACAGTTGAAGCTATCTAATCTACGCAGATGAACGGCAGCATGCTTCCCAAATTTGACCAATGGATTCTCACCCTCAACCTTATCGTCAGCCAGGAAATACTTGCCACTTGGCCCCATAACGACCGCCCCTTTCTCCTTCGAGCGGACCATAGCAAAACTCACACCCTCATGCTGCGACAAGCCCTTCATCAACTCCGGATAAGCCTTATCAATATCCTCCAAACTCACCCGATCCACCCACTGTGTGAAATATATTAAACCCACGTTTCCCGAAGCCAACACGATCGCGTCAAAACCTTTATCCTCCTTCTTCTTTGACTTCCGAGACACTCTATTTTTTACGTTCTGTAAAGGCACCGTCACCATCTGTCCAAAATGGTCCTGGTTAGAGTCAAGGTCAAAATAAGTCCTGTGCCCCTCAGGCAAAAGTTTCTGCACAAAATCCACCAAGGTGTAACCATAACGTTGCTTGAACGTGGCACCATTGGTCTGACCGTGATCTGAAAGAACGCACAGTTGGTAGGGGCGTTTAGCGTATGCCTTTGCCATCTCTATTCTTTTTATGCACCTGTCCAGCTTTCCCAAAACGTAGAAAGCCTCATCGTCCGAGATGCCACAATGATGAGCCACCTCATCGTACCCCATAAACGTAGTATACACAACATCTTTGTCACCCGCAATAATGTCACCTATGATCGCGTAAGTGCTCAACTCACGCAGAAAAACATCCGCCACAACCCGGGTGAAATAATATAACCGTCCTCGATGACGCAATCTAGGAAGGGTATTCCTTCGCCACTGTCTATACCTAGATCGGGCCTCCAGCACGAACTCCCAAAGAGTGTACGCAATCGTGTGAACAAGATTATAGGAAACCACCGAGAAAGTATTCCACGACTGACTATACAACTCCCCAATCCTGCCAAGCTTGCTAAACACGAAAATGTTGTCTTTGGCATCACCAGAATAGAGATTGGCGATAGCGTGTCCATTGGTTGCAAGCAAACCATTTCCATCCGAGATTCGCGCCTCAATAGCCGGTGCATCGCCCACCCCAACAGTTGATACAACTTTGTTACCTTGGGCTTTTTCCACCCACCGAAAAGCAGGGATGTCTTTGTTGTTACCGTGTAATATGCCGGCTTGACTTGCGCCGGTTTGGGACGAAAAATCCGTTTCCCAACCATCTATTTTATGTGTTCCACTATTAACCCACTCCGCCAAAGTTGGCATCGTCCCATTCTCAATCGCCTTGCGAAGAATCCCCTCAGACAATCCGTCGATCTCCAAAAAGATAAAACCCGGCTTGTCCTTGTTTGCCTCGGCCTTCTTTGCTCGCCCCCTCATCTTCTTGGAGACCTCACGGTAGAACGATGCATCGTCATCTACGATAAGTATTCCAGAAACCGCGGTATTGATTATTGCTAGATTCAAAGGAAGAAAAAACAACCCCCACCCAGAGACCGCAATTTCTGACGTGAAGAAAGACAACAACCAGATAACTATGGCATTCAGAATTAACGCACTCAAGCCAAACGTTAACACAGACCGCGCAAGGGCTAACCTCGATAAAATGGGCCAGAGTGACGCATTTATTAACCCGAGCCCAGCAGTTGCCATAAGCCCAACGACAAAATTACGAGAGTAAAATCCTGTAAGAATTCCAGTAAAGAAGATTCCTAAAGAAGCCAAAAACCACACAGCTAGTAAGCGGGTGAAATTGTTTTTTGTCATGTTCGCTCCTCTTCAGATTGCAGATCAATAACCGTAATCTCGGGCGCGCAGTTGATACGGATCCAAAACGCGTTTGTACCTAAACCTCGGTTGGTATACAGGATCATTTCCCCCACCTTATACTTCCCATGGGGATACTTTCGGAAACCCTCACCGCGGAAAGGTGTTCCAAGCTTAGGTAACACAAACTGGCCTCCGTGAGAATGCCCAGAAAGCTGAAGACAAAACCGCTTCGTTTCTGCACTGACATCGGCGAAGTCAGGCTCGTGAACCAGCAAAATTGCAGGCCCATTAGGCGGCAACTTCTGCAGTACCTTATTTAACTCGTTCTTCTTCAAAGCAGTGCAGCCCACTCCTGCAAAGTGCAACTGATAACCCGCTCTAGTAACCGTGTAAACATCATTGTTTAACTCGACTATCCCGCTTTCACTCAGGATCGATCGGATCCTCTTCACTCCAACCCAATAATCGTGGCTACCGAGCACGGCAACCGCGGCGTCCCGTGCACAAATTTCCTTAAGTGCAGGGATCAAGCCCTCGATATCATTCCCAGAGTAAGACACAAAATCCCCCGTAATCGCAACAAGATCCGGCTCCTGCTGGTTAATCAAGTCGACAACACCTTTCAAGCGATCTTCAGAAATCCATTGCCCGTAATGGATATCGCTGATTTGCACTATTCGATAATCTTGGAAAACGACTGAAAGCCCCTGGATATTGAGTTTAACTGTCACGACATCGAAATCGTTCGGATTGAACTTTTGCCTCATCAACCTAGAAGATTTCGACATAATCTTTTGAGTTCCTCTTCTTAAACGGAAGGTCAAATCCTCTCTAGAAGGTTCCTCGGTCTTTCTCTTTCGCATTAAAAAATGCCTCTAACGCACTCATCCATAATGAGCAAACTTGGTTAATATATTCTGTTTGTCCAAAACATGCTGTCAAGGCCCTAAAAAAGCCAAGGAGAGCAAACTCCCACGCAAGAAGCATATTCCATTTGCACCTAACGCCCCAGCGTTGGCAACTGAATCCTATTGGAGCAGCCATTCCGAATTGACAGAAGGACGGCGCAACTTAGCAATGTTTTTACATTTGCGTCTCCCTTGAAGCTGGATCTTAGTTTTTCAATCCGCGACTTTGACTGAACAAAATCATAAATGGTAAAATCCCCTCTGTAGAATTCCTACGAGATATCTTTTTCAGGAATTTGTGTGAAACTTGCGGTTTTCTGAAATTTCCTCCAAAGAAGGGGATAGGGCATCTTTTGTTTTTCTATAGTCGTTTTGATGATCTTATTTGTTCTTCCAGGGTCGTTTGACGCCAGGATTGTCCCAGTATGCACAGCACATACGACCAGTTACGTTCATCTTTATTTGTTCATTGTTGCAAAAACGTTTAGTCGGGGCATCTGCTTTGGATCCGCCAGGAAGGGTGATTAAGTCGGCTTTTTTCGCTCTCTCTGTCTCGTTTTTGTTTTTCGGGTCAATGCCTCCTTCGTCGTTTAGTTCTTTTGGATCAGTTGCCATTTCTTGAAGGGCTACGAATTTGCAATTGTAACAATTGGTGCCGATGACTTTTTCCATTTTTTTCTCCATCACTGTTTATTCCCCTGATTATATGCCGTGAATTTTCTTATTGTGCTCTCTTAGTTCGGTTTGATTGGAAAAAGTTTGTCCACATATTCCACATTTATTCTGCTTTAAAATATCTACTGGCTTTGGGTTTTTTCCGATGCGCGGACCTGTTTTAGTTCCACTTTGACTTGACCGTTCATTGCTATGTTCATTTATTTGGGCATCACTTTTGCTCCCCCGTTCGTTGCTAGGTTCATCTATAGGAGATTTTTTCTGAGACATAATTCATCCCTAAATAGCCGTTGCAAATCGTTTTATTTAGAGATATGTGACTGCACAACATAACAACAATCCAAACCTAAACCAACAAATTATCGTTATATCCTTTCGTTTTGGTCTTCTATTTCTTTTGACAATTATTCCCAAGCCTCGGCCGATGATTTTTGTATAGTGCCATACAAGTTCCTGTGAAATATTTCTACAAAGAGATCTGAAGAGAAAAATAGCGACTAGAAGAATTAGCTATAGAGTTGAGCAATTCAATTTTACCATGATAGTCCTCCCATGGGATCCCAAGACTGAAGAACAACAGGTTCGATTCAAAGAACTCTTAAGAGCTCTGGATAATTGATTTATTTGAAAATTGTAAAGACAAATGTAAAAATTGATGGAAAAAAGTTGTAAAAGTTACCCTAAACCCATTTTGATGATGATAGCTTGGTTGTTGCCCTCAAAATAGGTGGTTAGATTCTCGTTATTGATTTCGGCTTTTCTGTGGCCTTTAAGGTAGTGGAATGGAGGCATCTGCTCTTCTAAGTGTCCTGGTTCATGTTCGCAAATGACGAGGCGGTAGCTGGTTATCCATTCGGAGCCGTTTGCAAATTAAGGGCTAAGAATATCGCTTCTTTTGAACTCACAAAATAAAATAGTCTCTTTTTAAAGCAACGGCTTATTGTTGTTGCGAGATAACAGTCACACATGTTTAATAAAATCACAGAAGTATTAAGATTATAGTGAAATTTTATGAGTAAAGATGAAATTAAAGGTAAACTCAAAAAGGATGAAGGTAAAATCCGCGTAGCTGCTGGCAAAGTTACTGGCAACACAGGTCAAATAATCAAAGGCGAAGCTGAGAAAGTTAAAGGGAAAATCCAAGAAGACGTAGGCAAAGCCAAAAGAAAACTCTAACAAAGCACAAATCTAGCTGTTCAAGGCTTCGATAGTCAACCGAAATAGGTTTTCAAAAGATTGAAGACGCTTATACTACAAAGGGCTCCTCAACGGTTTGAACTGCTAGGGATCTTCCAAAATCTCATTTACCTTTCTAGATAGCGCTTCAAACTACGCCGAATCCTTCTTTCGCAGTTTCTTGAATATCTTACCTGCTTTTTCAACCACTTCTAAGGAATACAAGCTAATCACTTAGATTATCTGACCGCGAAGTTCTTGACTTTCACCGTTTTTTTCTTTTCTGAAGATTTTAAGCTCTCGATGAACTCTGGTCTTGGCTCTGGCTCCATTATGCTTTTCTCAAACTGTTCTGCCATCAGTTTTATCGCTTGACTTTTGTCTTTGAGACCATACTTGGCTTTGAGGATATTGAGAATTCGGTTCGTCCGTTCGTCAATCGTTACTATTGCCTTTACCATGTTAACACGCTATTAGCATAATATTAACTTGGCATAAAAGCGGTCTCCATACAAAGAAGCGAATTAAGAGAAATGAAAATTCAAACCGGCTTTCATTACAGAAGTTAATTGTGGTCGGGAGAGCAGGATTTGAACCTGCGACAGCTCGGTATCTGTGGCCTAGACAGGCTTGAATGAAGCCTACCGTGGGTAGACCTCTACAGCGTCTCCGTCCGCAAAGATTACTTGCAGGCTCGAGAGCTCTGCCAGGCTGAGCTACCTCCCGTCAGAGGCTAAAAGGTAGGGCGAAGGAATTTATGTTTTGTGGCATAACTGAAGGAATCCGTTTCTAGAACCGGTTTAAACGTCGAAGCTTTGTTTTCTGCATCGTTTTTTTACAAAAGTGGGACTTTCCACTTTGAGTTTTTTAGTCTAAATATTCTTATATGCGGATTTGGTAGAAAACTTAGGGAGTTTTGATGTTTTGTATGTGCCTATTATCGGCGATTTAACCCTGCTGAACATTCTGGTTTTAATCGTAGGGTTAGTCATTATTTGGATAATTATCTCCATCCCAGTTTATCTGGCTGCCAAGTTTGTAACTGCAGGCGAGTCCACGCTTGGCAATGCAATGAGCGCCACGCTCTTTGGACCCATAATTTATGCCGCTACGATATTTCTCGTAAACATCTTTTTAGGCTCATTGTTTGGGTCAGGAGTCTACATTTGGGCCTTAGTTCTCGCATTCGTCGCGTGGGTAGGAGTCTTTAAGGCGAGTTTTCACACTGGCTGGTTAAGTGCGCTGGCAATCGCGGTGCTTGCAATACTTGTGTTTGCTGCGATAAGTGTACTTTTTGGGGTTTTGTTGGGCGTTACGGTTCCTGCACCGTTCTTCCCTCAATTCTAAAGGAAGAATGGGACCAAGCTCCCATTGAGACTAAGAAATTGAAGATGGAGAAGTTGAACGAAAAATAGAGCCGGTTACTCTTGTCCTTTGAAAGTAGGTGCTTCTTTCAAAGCGTCCAGGAGCATCTGCACTTTAAGGGTGGATAACTTGCATTTCTCAGGCTTATCCAGAAATGGGAATTTTTCGTTCGCGTTATCAATGACATGGAGGTCTTCCCATTCCAGCTTTATGTTTTCTGAAGCAGAATGCTCATCAACTTCGCTAGTCCAAGCCCCAGTTTCTATTCTTTCCGCGCCTCCACTTGCCGCTGTAAAAGGTCCTATGAGGCTTTTGGTTTGGGGGTTATAGAAGAAAAGCACGGAGCCTTTCTGTATATTTGCAACTTCGTCTTTTTGGGTGTCGGCGCAGGTGTAGAGTTTTTTGGTGACACAAGCTCCAACGGTTGTATTACCGCAGAAGAAAACATATCCAGAATACATAAACAAAGACTAGTTACTCGGGTTAATAAGAATAATGCATGGAGTTCGCAACGATCGCTCAAGACAAGGGTCTACATTATTTCACATCTTGGCTTTAGCTTGTTTTCAAGCATCGTTTTTTGGGATAGGTAACCTATTTTTGACCTGCCCCTCCCCTTTTTTGCATACTTTGGCTGTTAGGCTCCAAACATGATAGTATTCCAAAGAAGTTTTCCTCCCTTGCGTTTGCTTGTTTTGAACTGATTTTTTGCTATATTTTTCATGGTTACATTTTGGAGATATTTGGGAGAATCTTTATTTTCGGTCGGACTTCTATCTCAATTGCATTACCCGCTTCAGGTGACCCGTTTGAACACGAAAACAAGAATAGCAATTTTCTCCGTAATTCTGATTGCCGCCCTAGTCGTGAGCGCATTTGACGCTGTCAAACTATTAACCAATCAATATACGCTTCAGGCTCAAAAGATCTTTGAAGACGCCAAAACTCAAGTTGAGAAAATTAGGGGCGTAACTTTGCCTAGCGTAACGTTGCATATCATCACTAAGCAGCAGGCGGTTGATAAGTGGGGTCACCCTTCTGGAAGCCAAGACTTAACCAATATTCTTCGGCAGGAAAAGATCTACAAGGGACTTTTCATGATGCAGGAGAACGACAGCTTAGTTCAGACGACTTCTGATTGGACAGCCAACTGGATAGCTGCCGCAGTCGGTCACGACGTGTACCTGTTAAAAGAGAATTTTAACCCATTTGACAAGAATGCTGAAGCGACTCTAGTTCATGAACTTACTCACATTTGGCAGCCTTCACTCGAGACGCCTACAACTTATGACGAAGATAAGGCGCACACCGCTTTGGTGGAGGGCGACGCGTCCTTCATGGCTGACTACTACATCAACTTAACAGCCCACGTTGTGCAAGCCAGCGTCAACATGCCCTTCTTTCTAGTCGATAACCCACTCCTAGATGCGGTTCATCCGATATCCAACACAATGTGGTCGTTAAACTACATGCCCTACGACCAAGGCAAATCCTTCGTAGGCGCATTATACGACAAAGGCGGGTTTGCGTTGATAAACCAAGCTTACCAGCAAGGGTACACGCCCAGCTCAACCATGCAAATCTTACATGTCGACAAATACTTCGCCAACGAAACCGTCCAGACAGTCCCCTCACCGATGCCTGACCAGAATAGTTGGACGTTGACTCAGACTGACAGGGGCCAAGACCACAATACCTATGGCGAATACTTCATCCAAACAATGCTCGCCACATGGCTAAACCAAAGCGCCTCCCAGCAGGCAGCTACAGGCTGGGCTGGAGACAACTTCACATACTACGAACACGGCGACGACTATCTGTTCACATGGAACATCACGTGGACGAGCGTAAACGACGCTTCAGAGTTCAGCTACGCCTTCAGCAGCATGATGAACCAGACAAGCGCATCGCCCATAGCCGTTGGCGAATGGCAAACTAACGGCAGGACCCTCACCCTCACATGGAACCCAACCACAGCATCAACCTTCATCGCATGCTCAACTGTTGAGTCAGCCACATTGCCCTCTGACTTTGCTTAGCTTGTTGTGGGCAAGATTTTAAGCCAAGCACAGCATTTATTGAAGCGTTATGCTGGGGCGTGGATGACGAACTGAAAATGGACGTTTCGTACTCGGCTGGGCTGCAAAAATACTGGCTTTCAATCCTGCTCTTGGTCTTAATCGTTGCGTCATTCGCGTCGTCTGACATGGCGCTGTTTGCTGCGTTCGTTTTCACTTTTCTGGTTCCAGGTTTAATTTTCGCGAAATTCTTCAAGCTTTCCTCGTATGAGGTTTGGGCTTTTGTACCAATCATCAGCGTTCTGGTTTCGACACAGCTCATCTACTTCGTATCCTTAGCAATGGGGTACAGCAAAGAAACCATACTCCTAACTTTTCTAGCGCTCACTATAGTCTATACAATAGTGATTTTCAAGAAGGGCGAAATCCTCCCCCTCAGAAGCCTCACCCGGATTGGGCAAGTGAAGAAGACGACTCTTTTGGTTTTTGCCTTGATTTTCGCCATAGCTCTCTTAGTTCTCCTAAAAAGCGTCTGGTCTACGAACCAGTACGGCATTGTGCTAACAGGCTCAAATTGGCAAGACACCCCCCTGCACTATGAGATAATCGAGAGCTTAAACAACGAAAATTTCCCGCCTCAAATGAGCTACTACGCTGGAGCAAACTTGACCTACCACTATTTCGTTGACTTCCATACTGCAATCCTCGAGAAAATGGTCGGTTACCTGCCGCAACTGCTGCCCTTCCTGAACGCCGTCTTCATCGGCATCTTCGGTGTAGCCATTTATGCGCTGGCAAGAGAGCATGGAAGACTTGCCGCAATAATATCTTCAGTTATCGCAACTTTCGGCGCGGGTTTCAGCTATTATACGCTTCTTTCTGCCTTGACGAGCGGGAAATTTAGTGCCACCACCAATTACGGGTACCAGTATGGCGGATTGTTCGGATTGCCACCTATATTTGACAACCTGCTCCAGCAGAGACCGCTCCTGATTGGATTGCCTGTGTTCGCTTTGGTGCTGCTTTTGCTCCGAAACATGGAAGACAAGAACAGGCTAATCCTCGCCGGAGTCCTCACCGCATTAGTGTACCAGTTCCACAACGTTTCATTCTTCTGCTGCTACGTCGCTTACTTCATCAGCTTACTCTTGAACAAGAACCGTTTCAAACTGAGCTACTTGTACTTCATCGTGCCAAGTGTTCTGGCGTTGCCGTTTATCCTTCAAGGTGGCTTAGCGGGGACATCGTTTGCGTTCAGTCCCGCTTTTCCCTATAATTTCGCTAAGTTGAACCCGATCATATATTACATTTTGAATTTGGGCGTGCCGCTTATGATTGCCGCGGTTTCCTTCGCAAAAAAAGGTCACTACCTCCTGAAAGGTGTACTAGTCGCTTTGATTTTGATTCCGAACCTTTTTGTGTTAACGCCTAACGTGTGGGATATGTACAAGTTCTTCATGTTTGCCTGGATACCTATATCCGTGTTAACTGGAGTGATGTTGGGCAAAACCCGAAAAGTCCTGGCTGTGTTGTTGATTGTGATTTCGTTGTTGGCGTCCGTGGGTGTTGTAGCCTACAATGTGGGCACGAATTATGGGGGCGCAACTTGGGATGAATATCATTTGGGGTTGTGGGTGCGGGACAACACGCCCCAGGGTTCCGTTTTCCTAACCGATGCCTCTATCCATTCGCCTCCAGCTATGATTGGCGGCAGGATTGTGGTGTGCTCTTACGTTAACTGGGCATACGGTCACGGGATTCCATTGGATCAAGTATACGCTAGGATTCATGATGTTGACCGTGCCTTCAACGGTACCGAAACGGACTTGCGGCAGGTCGTGCAGACCTACCACGTTACCTACGTCTACGTTGGCTACGACGAGCTGCATGACTATCCAGGGTGCACAGCCAGACTTAACCAGGTGAGTTGGCTTCAAACAGTTTACACAATAGGCTCTCTCCGAATTTACGCGGTGAACGCCACCCAAATCAGAACCTAACCAGAGATACCAAAAACTCGGGAAAATCCCTACCTAAAAAATCCGTTCAATTCGCCAAGCTTATATAACTTGGATTAGCCGATGATTTACGCAGCAGCATCCAGATTGATAAACATGGGGACAAAAGTGAAAGTTCCATCTGTCCTTCAGAGGATTCCACATTCTGTAAGAGTTGCCTTTCTTGTCGTTATCGCAGCGAAGGTTTTGGTTTTTGCAATTGGATACGCGGCTGCCTACATGCATGGATCAGCTGCACCTCTCACGATTCTGGCGGGGCAGTTCAACAAGTGGGACGCGCCTCATTACGTTTACATAGCCCAGAACTGGTACGTCAACACAGGCGACGCAGCCAACTTCATAGTCTTCTTCCCTTTGTATCCTCTATTAATTCGCCTCTTTACCTTCGACTTCAACTACATCAACCTCTCTGCCCTCGCAGTCGCGAACGCCTGCTCCATAGTTGGCTTCATATACCTCTACAAACTGACGAAACTAGACTTTAGCGACAAAGTGGCCCAAAAAGCAGTTCTGTTCCTAAGCGTTTTCCCCACCGCATACTTCCTTTCAGCACCCTTCACGGAAGGCCTCTTCTTCGCGTTTGTCATTGCATCCCTTTACTATGCGAGGCTGGGAAATTGGTCATTAGCCGGGGTTCTGGGCTTCTTGGCTGCCTTAACGCGGATAGGCGGACTCCTGATGCTGCCAGTTTTGCTCATGGAATACCTGCACCAGCAACACTGGAAACCTAAGAAAATGGCAAGCTTCAACTTTGCCTGTATTTTCATAGTTCTGATTGGCTTCTTGATTTATTTGGACATTAACTTACAGGTTACGGGTAATCCATTTATGTTCATGGAAATACAACGCGTGCACTGGTTCAACACGCTTGACCCTGTGGCGGGTTTCCAGACGGCGATTAGCTGGGCAACAAACGCATCTTACCCCGAGAACATAACCATCGGCTTGGCACCCTTACTCTTCGCGGTCTTTGGGTTCGCCACGGTGGCTGTAGGTTGGGCACGTCGTTTCCGCCCATCATACCTCTTATACATGCTGTTGACTTGGATGCTTGCGGTCTCAACCTCTTTTTGGATCAGCGTGCCACGGTATGTAATGGCTATGTTTCCCATGTTCATTTTGCTGGGTACGCTCACATCTCGAAAGACTGTCAACGTTATCATTACAATCGCTTTTTCAGTGGCGCTTTGCTACTTCACGTTTCTGTTCGCGTCGGGGCAATGGGCGTTTTAGGCTGACATCGTGCAAATTTACATGATGCAGAGCCTTGTTGTTTTCGAAAACTCTTTTATTGGGAAACGTTTCTTTGAAATGGCAACGAGGATGGCACAGCGGTGAGGATTCCTTATGGGAAACGCGAGTTAATAATCGTTGCAGCGTTGCTTTTGCTTGCTTTTCTTGTGAGGCTCATTTTTTTCTCTAATCAGGGGTATGCAAAGATTGATACAGTTGACTTCTCGGCTTGGTTCCAGACAGCTGCAAACTCAGGCATCAGAAGCTTCTACAACCAAACGTGGTGCGATTACCCGCCGTTCAACATTTACATCTTTTGGGTTTTCGGCAGTTTGGCGAAGAGCCTAGGAGTATTCGGCTCCACGCTCTTCACCTACATCATGAAGCTGCCCTCTAACCTCATCGACATTGCAACAGCTTTCATCATATTCACTTTCGTGAGAAAACGCATAAGCTTCCGTTGGGCGCTCCTCGCCACGGCGCTCTACGCCTTTAATCCCGCCGTAATTTTCAATTCAGCCGTCTGGGGTCAATTCGACGCTATTTACACTTTCCTTCTCGTCCTTTCACTAGTCCTCGTCTTTAGCAACAAACCAAAAATCGCCGTCGTTGCCTACATGTTAGGCGTCTTGACTAAACCCCAGAGCATTGCGTTGGCGCCCCTTTTCTTCTTCCTTGTTTGGCGAAAAACTGATTGGAAAGGTATCCTCACTTCAATTGGCATCGCAATTGCAACGGTTATTGTAGTCATAATTCCGTTTGAATGGAGCAACCCAGTTACCTTCTTAAGTAACCTGTACTTTGGCGCCTACAACGGCTACCAGTTCACATCTCTTAACGCATTTAACATCTGGGGCTTTGGCGGGATGTGGGTAGCAGACACGCCATTTACGTTCGTTTTGGGTTGGGCAATGTTCGCCGCTTTAGCTGCGTTCACGTTGTATTTTGTCCACAAACGCTCCTCAACAAATTATGAGTTAACCGTTCTGTTGGCTGCTTTTGTTTTGTTCTTCGGCTTCTTCATGTTGCCCACTCGAATTCACGAACGATACCTATTTCCAGTTTTCGCGATTCTAGCTCTAATGTTTCCATTCCTCAAAAAAACCCGCCCACTATACGTAACTTTGACAATAACTTGCTTTGTTAACCAATTTTACGTCCTTTCGTTCCTCAATGCAGGCACATTTATTCAACCTGGAGATCTGGTCGTTTTCATAGTAAGCTTGATAAATTCATTAGCATTAGTGTATGTTTTAACCTTGATGATTCAGGAGATACGGCAAAACAGGCAAGCTGAAACGGTTCCTCTTCAGACATTGCCTATTGCTTCAGAGGAAAAACCTGCAGAAAATCCGGCCGCAAATGCGCCGATTGACAGTGATCATGAGAGTACCAAAGAAGAGCCCAGTCGACGAATTTCTTTCCCCAAACTTAACAAGCGAGATTGGATCACGATTTTTGCGCTTTGCATAATCTTTTTCTCTATAGCCACTTACAATTTAGGAGCAACGCAGACCCCTGTCAACCAGACTCAACTCTACGCTGGACAAAGCTTCTATCTAGACCTTGGCAATCAAAGCAGCGTTGAATCAATATACTTCTTGATTCACGACGGTTCATATACCGTTTCAGTTTATTCAGGTTCCCCCGGCAACTGGCAACTCGCCTCTTCGAACGTTTCGTTTTCCGACTACTACAAGTGGAACGCAGTTCACATCAGCCAAACCACTCAGTACCTTTGCGTGAACATCTCATCCGCAAGCAATGCCGCATTTGAAGAAATAGCCGTATCCAACACTAACAGTCAACAAATCGTAATCCAAAACGTAACCGGAATAGACGCCAGACCTGCTGATCTGCATAACCTGATTGATGAGCAAGACAAGATCCAGATGCCCTTCACCTACATGACCCAGACGTATTTTGACGAAATCTACTTCGTGAGAACCGCCGAGCAGTATCTGCATTTGCAGTCCCCATACGAGTGGACACATCCGCCTCTTGGCAAACTCATCCAAGCCGCCAGCATCGTGACTTTTGGGTTCAACCCATTTGGATGGCGCATAATTGGCGTGATATTCGCAACTTTGATGATACCCATAATTTACATCTTGGGCAAGAAGCTCTTTGGAACATGGATAGGCGGTTTCTCGGCAGCATTCTTGTTAACGTTTGATTTCATGCATTTCACCATGGGTAGAATGGGCACTGCAGACACGTATGTTGTGTTCTTCGCGTTGATTTCGCAACTGTTCTTCTTCATCTACTTCGCAGACGTCATGAAGAAAGGCTGGAAAACCTCCGTCTTCCCCCTGTTTCTGGCAGTAATGTTCTTTTTCCTGAGCTTCTCCACAAAGTGGCTAAGCCTTTATGGCGCAGTCGGCTTAATCGCTCTGCTTGTAGTTCTCCGATTAAAAGACGTGGCAAAAATCAAAGAAGGCTTCAGCCGTAGGTACACGGCTTTCTTTGACCATCCGTTCATGCTTCTGTTCGCATTCATACTTCTGGGCATAGGCATATACTTCCTCATCTACATACCCGACATGCTTACTGGCAGAACCTTCTTTGGAACAAACGGCGTCATAGACCTACAGTTCCACATGTATAGCTACCACGCCAACTTGGTTGCCACCCACACATTTGAGTCCCCGTGGTGGAGTTGGCCACTTATGGTGAACCCTCTGCATAACGTCGCTCAACCCAGCTGGCCCGCTTACGTTCCTCTCTGGCTCGACGTGTCGTACCTGCCTAACAACGTGGTTTCGACAATTTCGGCTATGGGCAACCCCGCTGTTTGGTGGGTCGGTTTTGTGTGTATGATATTCATCGCAATCGACATTGCAGGAGCAGACGAGTTGGCTAGCCACCTCCGGACGGGAATCAGCAAAAAATTGCTTAGACACCCACTCATTCAGGTCTCCGAGGTTTTGCCAAGCGAAGAAGCTATCAGGCTCGAAAGTGAGAAGAAAGCTCGGCTGCGCAATTACAAGATTATTGCAATTGGATTTGTAGTCTTCATTGTTGCTGCGATACTTAGTGAGGTTGTTGGTTATCACAGTTTCCTGTTGGCGCTTCCAATCTACGGCGGCCTTTTGCTGGCTACTTATGGCATGATAAGCAACTTAGGCGGCAAACATGAACCCAGAGACATAGCGCCAATATTCATAATGGTTGTTTTCTTGTTCTCTTGGATTCCCTACACCTTCCTCTCCCGAGTCACCTTCATCTACCACTACTACGTAAGCGTACCCTTCATCTGCTTAGCCTCAGCCTACTTCATCAACAAGTACTGGGGCAAATGGTGGGGTAAAGCAGCCGCCATTGCGTTCTTCGTTGCTGTGGTCGCTATGTTTATTGTCTTCTACCCTGTAATCTCAGGAATGCCAGTTTCAAACACTTGGATTCACAACTTGAAATGGCTCTCAAGCTGGTACTTTGCCTCATGACAACACCCAAAAACGCAGAAAAAACAGTGCAGGTTTCAGTGATTTTTCCCGCTTACAACGAAGTAGACTACTTGGAAAACGCAGTAGAGAAAACCGCTGCAGCTCTCGACATATTCACCAAGAGCTACGAAATTATCATCGCTGAAGACGGCAGCACTGACGGCACTCCAGAATGCTCCGAGGAACTCGCCAAAAAGTACCCCTTCGTTAAACATATCCACGGCGAAGAACGACTTGGACGCGGCGCTGCCCTCAACAATTCTTTCCGGCAAAGCCGCGGAGAAGTCCTAGTCGATATGGACCTTGATTTAGCCACTGACCTAAAATACCTAAAGCCACTAGTGGACGCCGTCGCGCTTGAAGGCTACGAATTCGCTACAGGTTCTCGCCTGATGCCCGAAAGCAAGGTAGAACGGACTTTGCGTCGAAGCATAAGTAGCAAATCCTACAATTTCCTAGTACGTCACATGTTAGGCTCAAAACTTAAGGATCACCAGTGTGGTTTCAAAGCGTTCAAACGAGAATGCGCCTTAGAGATGATAAATGAAGTCGCGGCGCGGCACTGGTTTTGGGACACCGAAATCTTCGTTCGCGCACAAAGGAAAGGCTACCGGATAAAAGAGATTCCTGTAGAGTGGACGAGTGGGCACCGAACAAAAGTGAATATTCTTAAAGACAGCTACAACATGGGTGCACAAGTCTTTAAGTTATGGTGGCAACTCAAAAAAGAATAACCCTTGGCGCCAAAAAGAGAAAGCGCAAAGGGAAGCGAATTATCGTTTTGTGAAGTAAACTATTGCGCGGGCAACCACTGAGACGCCGACAACTACGATCAAAGCGGCCCAATACTCGAACCAGCCTGATAATGTTCCTGTCAACAGGAAAATGTTCACCAATGCTGCTGCCCCAAACCAGAACACCATGTTGCCCACTGTTTCTGCTATCCTGCCCAGCCTTGAGTGTCGGTTGAGCCTCAAAGCCAAGATAATGACTTGCAGGATGCCGAAGCCTATGTCGAATTGCATAATCGCAGAGTAAAGTGCGTTGTGGGCAGCTGGGTTTTCGGGTGCCGGCAAAACTATGTTCGAACTGGAACTGCCTTGGAAAGGCACCGTTTTGTCTGTTATGCTGTTGAGAAATGTTGTTATTTGGTTCCAGAGGTTTGGGTTCAAAGCGAAAACTAACCCGATTATGACTAGGAAGCCTCCGAAGGCGAGCGCGGTGATTAAGCCGTCGTGATGGCGCTCGTAAACGCGGTCGGTTCGGTTTTGGTTCAAAGTCTTCTTCTCCTCTGTTTCCCTGCTTTCTATTGGTTAGCTGCAGGTATAATACTTTTTCTGCAAAGAGCAAAGTGAATATTTTAAATAGTAAAGCCTTCAATAGTAAATATCAAGGCTAAGTTTATGTCATATTGTCCTAAATGCGGCAACAAAGTTGACGAAACCATGACTTTCTGTCCTCATTGCGGTGCATCACTGAGGATGACGACTCCAACCGCTACACCTGTTTCCCCTTCTCAACCTTACCAAAGAGCAGAAAAAGCCGAGAAAAACGAGAAAAACCAGTCCCGGGAAAAAGGAGAGAAAGGCGAGAAACATGAGAAAGGTGAATTTGGCCACATTGGCTGGTTGATAGGTGGCATAGTCGTGATCGTGATCGGTATCTTAGCTTACGCTCGTGCCGTCGGGTACCTGACTCAGCCAGTAGGTGATGCGGTGACCCTGCTGATAATCGGCGTAGCAATCATTATAGTGGCAATTTGGCTTTCAACGATGGCGCGAAGACGCAATCCTGCTCCGCCAGTTTAGAGCATCCAACCTAGAAACAGCCGATACAATCGATGCTCCAGAAGCGTTTGGGTGTTTCGTCTGCCAAAGATGCGAAAGTGGTTTTTTCCTGCAGACTCCACCATGTCGCCTATGTCGTAGCGGGGAAGCATGCATGAGGAGACGATGAGTCTGCCCCATTCCCCCCGTTTGAGGTCGTGGAGCATTTTTATTTCTTTGCCGATGTCGACTTCGAATAGGTATGAATCGTAGTTGGGCGTGATGTAGGGCAAATCGTCGTATTGCTGTCCAAAAACGCCCTCTGTTGCCGTGTACATTTCTACGATGGGTGCTTGCCCAAAATACTTATGTAAAATGGGTCCATACCTGAAGTGGATTTTGGGCACACTCGTGCAGAATAATGCTTGGAACTTCCAGATGTCTTTGGGTTTTTTCCCGTATCTGTGCTGGAGATATTTTGCGAATCCCAAAATGACGGGGGTCACGCCCATTGTTGCCGTAACGTTTTTGTCCAGTCCCTGCTGGTATGCGAGTTCGAACCGTTTTTCCCAATCTGCCCTGCCGATGCCTGAACCCAACGCATCGATGTCTTCCTGGCGAGGTAACAAGCTGACCTGGCTTAGCTCAGGGTTGAGCCTAGCGTAAGTTCCTGAACTGTAACCGTATCTTAGTTCTTTGCCGTCTTGGGTCAAAGTGTGGACGCTGCTGGGAAAATTCAAATTTAAAATGTTCCCCGTTAGCACGTCAAAGTTTTCTTTGCGCATCGCGAAGTGGACTATGGCGCGGGCTCCGCAGAGGTAAATTTGCCTTAGGTGGGTAGGAGTGGCTGGGATAACTTTGGATTGTTTGCCAGTTGATCCGCGGGTCATGACCCAGGTTTCGGGCGCTTCGGGCAGGAACGCCTTGAAATTACCCTCTCGCACCTGCTTGAAGTAGGGTTGAAGTGCTTTGTAGTTGACGATTGGGAAGTTGGCTTGGTACTGGGCGATGCTGCTGATGCTTTGGGCGCTATGACTGCTGCCGTACTCGGTTGCGCGGTAGCTTTTGAGCAAATCCAACAGCGCCGCTTCTTGTGCCTTCGCAGGATCCTCCAGCGACTGGTACCATGGACCCACAAACGACTTCAAAACCGTGCTCGCGTCAATGTACTCGTCTTGGGGCAACATACACTTCACTACTCTGGTTGCTTCAATTGCCTTATATGTTACGCCATCCAAATACAAACTATAAACCGTTCTACAAGTGACCCAAATGACTAAATCAGTCCGCGTGACCGCCGAGCAAATCCGTAAACTGCAGGTTCAGGGTGCACGAAACGTTGCTATAGCCGCCATAAAAGCCATCCAGATACAGGCAGAAAACACGAAAGCCCAAACCCGAAAAGAGTTCATCGCCCAACTCTGCGAAGCGCGCGAATTGCTTTTCTTTGCTCGGGAAACTGAACCGCTAATGCGAAACGCCGTCCGATGGGTTATCACTCAGGTGGAAGACAGCGACGAACGCAAAGTCACGGAACTGTGCAATTTGGTGTCTGTCAGTTCGGGGAAGTTTCAGAAAAGCCTTGACGCTTCCAAGGAGCGGATTGCTGAGATTGGCGCCAAACGCATCCGCGAGGGCTCCGTAGTTTTCACCCACTGCCATTCCTCCACAGTCACCCATTTGTTGGCAAAAGCCAAAGCCGACGGCAAAACCTTCGAGGTCATCTGCACCGAAACCCGCCCCGCCTTCCAAGGCAGGATAACCGCCAAAGAAATGCTCCAATTGGGCGTTAAAACTACTTTTATCGTGGATTCGGCGGCGCGGTCGTTTATGCATGACGTCGATATGGTAATTGTAGGCGCGGACGCGATAACTTCGGAGGGGAATGTGGTAAACAAAATCGGGTCCTCAACAATCGCGGTTCTGGCACACGAAGCGCGCAAACCCTTCTACGTCGTCTCGGAACTGCTCAAGTTCGACCCCGCCACGCTCTATGGGGAATACGAGAAAATCGAGGAACGAAGTCGCGACGAAATCTGGAAAGAAGCCCCACAAGAGCTTAACGTGCGCAACCCAGCATTTGACGTGACGCCGAGGGACCTGATCCACGGCATCATTTGCGAGGAAGGCATCGTATCGCCACAGTCCGTGGCGGAAGTCATGCACCGCGCATACCCATGGGTATTCGAATAACCTTGCTTTGATTATTTCTCAGCTGCCCGAGACAACTCTCTTCGTTCTCGTTTGAACTCTTTCAAAGAAATTGTCACGGCAGGTTTTTCTTTGAGTAGTTCTGCAACCGTTCGAACAGGCTCAACAACAAGACGCCCAGATTCCACCTTGAACAGAACCTTTCTTCCAGGGGTTATCCCTAGTTTTTCTCGGATTTCCTTTGGTGGATAGAGTTCTCCTCGGCTTCCTACTTGATATACGCGCGTTTTTTCTATACCAAAGTAATAGAGTTTGACAAGATATAGCTTTTAATGAAAACTCAGATTCTGACGGAAAAACGATTTGGTCAAAAAGAGAGACGCGAACTCAAGGTAAAATCTTGAATTCGTGCAATTCTTCCGATTATGCTTTCCAGGTGTCTAGGGCGCCTCGGAGCTCTGGATGGGTTTTTGCATACTCTTCCAAGCTGATTCCCTTCAGCGCCGCGTCAACCGCGTGCCGCATGGCTAGTGCTCCGGTTTTGGTGCCGTCAGGGTGTCCGTGAATACCTCCGCCTGCTTGGATAACGACATCTTTGCCGAAAGTCTCTAGCAACGCTGGAACCAGCCTTGGATGGATTCCACCCGATGCCACTGGCATGACCTGTTTGAGTCCATGCATTTCGGTTTTGCAGGCGTCGATGTTCTCTAAGACTTCGGGTTTGGTTTCGCTCATTTTTCCTACGACGGTGCCGACATGGAGTTGATCTACGCCGATGGCTCGAGCGACCTCTACGATTGGGCGCATAGCGATGCCGTGGAGCGGGTTCTTCGTGAACGCCGCGTGCCCTGCACGGTGGGCGTGAATCACCAGCTTGTAGTCCTGTTTGCGCAACGTCTGCAACGCCGACCAACCACATGTAAGGATGTCGACCATGACGTATTCGCCGCCATGATCCACCACCAAGTCCGCGCGATCCAGCATAATTTCGGATTCGGCGGTGATGTTAATCATGTAAACCTTCTTTTCGCCCGTCACGCTCTGCGCCCTGTCTCGTGCGTCCAGGGTTTCGTGCAATCGGTCTTCGAAGTCGTTGAATTTTTGACTGCTCAAATTCTCGTCGTCTTTAACGATGTCACACCCGCCTGACCAAGCGTCAAACGCGACTTTTGCGTGGTCTTCCGAGTTGAGCCCCAACTTGGGCTTGATGATGGTTCCGACGAGGGGGCGGTCTTTGATTTTAAGGATTTTACGGATGCCCTCAATGCCGTATTTTGGACCCCTAAAACCCTTGATCAAATCGCCGGAGAACTCGATGTCTAACAGTCTTAGGCTTCGGAGTGCTTTCAAACCAAAAACGTTTCCCGCCACACTGCTCAAAATGTTTGGCATGTTCCCTTCCTCAAAAAGTTCCTTGGGGTACGCGATTTTAGCGACGTTGCCTTCCAAACGGAAAACGTGTGCGGCAAGCTTCAGAACGTAGGGTTTTTCGGTGGTGAGGGCGGTCCAGGTGCCGATGCTGCTTTCGGCCGCTATCGCGCCCGCGGCTTCTTTGAGCGTTACATCGTTGGGTTCAAAGGTGAACGTGCAGATTAAATCCGAATCTTTCGGCTTGTAGGTTGAATCAACGAAATCTACGTACTTCAAAACGGTTAACTCCCTGCCTTAGATGAATAGTTTTGGCCTTAAAAACCCTGCCATGCTAAATCGAGGACGACACCGTTGGGGTTTACTCTGCGGGTAATCTCCAAATGGTAATCTTATTAGGTAACCTAATCCATGTTACTATTGAACATGAGGCAAAACCTTTGGGCGAAAAAGTAAAGGTTCTCCAAAAAGGCAAAATAACCCTCCCTGCAGACATAAGGCAAAGATTCGGAATCGGCGAAGGCGACTACATCGAACTACAAATCATTGGCAACAAAGTCGTTCTTCTGCCTTCAAATACCGTTCCAAATCCCACAGAGTTCCTTTCAGGCCTTGTCAAAGGTATCTCTGCAAAAGAACCGATAAAGAAGGAACTCCGAAAAGCATCGGCGGCTCGTATTGATAGGAAAATGAAGAGGTCAACCTAATGCGGTTCTTGGATGCTAATGTCTTCATCTACATCTTTTTTGGATCGCCCAAGACAGATTATGAAATCTCAAAAGCTATTTTACAACGAATCGAAAATGGCGAAGACGCGGTCATAACGCTGCCAGTGATTCAGGAAGTCGTAGATTGGCTGGAATATAACAACAGGAAAAAAGAGGTTCAAGGTTTTCTAACAGCCGTAAATTCATACGTTTCAATGGAGAAACTGAGCCCTGCATGGGAAGACTTCCTTCCAGCACTTAATGATGTACAAAAATGTGGGTTAGACTTTGTGGATTCACTTACATTACAACAGATGAAAAAAAGAGGCATCTGCGAGATTTATTCTCATGATAAGGATTTTGACCGGATTGATTGGGTGAAAAGAATCTGGGCGTAGCCTTCAAGCACATCCTTTCTTAAAATCTTTAACTATCCCTTCTCCATGATAGAATGCGTGTGGTTGTATGGAGCTTACTGCTGGCGTCCTCAAAATTACCGCAGGCGGCAAACGCATCGTTATTCTCAACGACCAAACCGCCGCGCTTTTAGGCGTTCACTCGTCTGACCGCGTCAGGCTAACTTACCAAAGCAAGCAAGTTATTGCGATTGCGGATTTGGCGGCGGATTTTCCCGCGGACCGCGTCTGGTTCTATGCGGAAATCGCCCAAGCCCTCGGAATCTCCGGCGACGAATCGGTGGATGTGCAGTTAGCGCCGATGCCTGAATCGCTTGGCAACGTGCGGGCAAAGTTGCGGGGCGAACGCCTCCGCGACGAAGAACTCCTCACCATCGTGAAGGATGTGGTGGAGCAGCACCTAAGCGACATCGAAATCTCCGCGTTCCTAACAGCGCTCAAAATCTACGGGCTAAGCATGGCGGAAACCGAAGCCATGAGCCGCGCCATGGTTGAAACCGGCAAAACCATCAGTTTCGGCAAAGCCCCTATCTTGGATAAGCATAGCATTGGTGGAATTCCAGGCGACAAAACCAGCATGATAGTCGTGCCCATTATCGCAGCGGCGGGTTATACGATTCCCAAAACGTCCTCGCGAGCCATAACTTCGCCAGCGGGAACCGCGGATCGCGTCGAAACCCTCTGCCCCGTCAATCTGGACATCGAGGAAATCAAAGCGGTCGTGAAAAAGACGGGCGGCTGCCTCGTCTGGGGCGGCGCACTCGAACTGGCACCCGCCGACGACCTTTTCATCAGGGTGGAGTACCCACTGGGCATTGACCCGCTGCTGTTGCCATCCATTATGAGCAAGAAAAAAGCCATGGGCGTCACCCACCTCGTCGTAGATATCCCCACAGGCACAGGCGCGAAAATCAAAACCGCCACAGAAGCCTACACGCTGGCGTCGGACTTCGTGCACTTAGGCCAACACTTAGACATAAACGTGCACTGTGCCTTGACGTTTGGCGACCAACCATTGGGCTGCGGAATAGGTCCAGCACTAGAGGCGCGGGAAGCCCTCTACACGTTGATGGGCGAAGGACCCCGCGACGTGCACGAGAAAGCCGTTAGTTTGGCAGGCATCCTCTTCGAGTTAGTCGGCGAGTTAGACGGACGCAAAAAAGCCGAAGAAATGCTCTCTTCCGGCAAGGCACTGGCGAAGCTACGCGAAATCATTGACGCCCAAGGCGGAAACCCAAACGTAACGCCCGACGACATCAAAGTCGGTCCCGAACGCGCCGAAGTAAATGCCAAAGAGAAAGGCAGGGTGTTATGGATTAACACGGACGCCATAGTACAAATTGCACGAGCCGCTGGAACCCCCAAAGAAACAGGCTCGGGACTCAAGCTTCACGCAAAACTGGGAGAAGCAGTTCCCAAAGGCGGGATCCTGTTTGAGGTTTTCGCAGAGCGCCCAAGCAAGTTGGAGGCTGCGCTTGAGCTAGCTCGCAAACTGGAACCAGTTGTGCTTAGCCGCAAACCCGCGGAACGCATGCTACTTGACCAGTACCCTGCAAAAATTGGGGAACGAGAAAAAACCGTTACGCTAGACCGATAAAAAAAAGAAATTGTGTTATCCGCGCCTTTCAACAGGTGGGCGGTTTAGCTTCTCTTTAGGGAAGGAGTTGCAGCTGCTTACTTTTTGTTCTTCTTTTTCTTGCCTTTGCGGTCATCGTCGTCTTCTTCTTCCTCTAAGCATTCGGTTGTTGAAACGGTAATCACGTCCCCGATGTACGGTGCAATGATGCCGTAGATTTTTATGCGTGTTTCTTCAGATGCCTCGGAGAATTGTTGCTGTACCTCGTCCCAAATGGCTTTGTAAATGCTGACTTCGCTCTCGATTATGCTTTTGAGTTCTTCAGTTCCACAACCGCATTCGCATGCGTCGCTTCCTTGTGATGGGTTATCTGCAGGTTTTTTTGTTTTGCTCATTATATTCACCTATCAATAATGAATTCTTTAGACTCGACGTTTAACCTTTTTGTTGCCAAAGCGGACTAAAAAGGTGGAAATAGATGGGTATTAGCGGGCTTTGCTTTGTACCCGCGGTTCTAGCAGCGTCCAAAGCCAATCCACAAACTCCTTCATGTTCTTGGTTTGGATGTGCACGTCGCCCGGACCCGTAATCTCGGTGACTAAACCTTCGCCGCCAAGGATGGTTTCTTTGAGTCCACCGAACTTGGTGACCTTATAGGTGCAGGTTTCGCTAAAGGCGACAAGGTGGAAGTTGTCCACGATTATGGTTTGTCCAGCTTGAAGCGTATGGGTGTCGATGGCGCCAAACGTGTTAATGAACAGTTGCCCGTTTCCGGTGACTCTAAGCATAAATAAGCCCTGCCCAAACAAACCTTTGCTGAAGCCTTCCCACTTGACGTCCAGATCTATGCCCTGTGTGGACGCGATGTAAGCGCTTTTCTGAATGATGTAGCCTTTGCCGGGTGCAACTTCGAGTTTCTCTATGTCTCCTACGGGTGCGGCGACGAAACCTGCCTCTGCATTGCCTGCGTTTGCAGTATAGTCGTTGACAAAGAAGCTTTGTCCGCCAATTAAGCTCAGCCCTAGAGTTCCCCAGAAGCTATTTTCACGTTTACGCGTGTGCGGTTCAATTGTTGGATCCATATACGTCATGGCGCCAGCTTCTGCTGTTATCATTTCGCCCTGTTCCAACGTAACAACTAGCAAAGCATAAGATGGTTTGTACTTAATTTCATACTTCAATTTTTGTCTCTCCCGTTAATTCTATAAGAAGTTGAGAATTTATCATTAACGCAACCTTGAGTGGTTAGTTCAATAGTACCAAACAAAAAATGTGCATTCCGGACAATTTTTGTTTGACGTTTCAATGATTCGCTTATCTCTTTTCCTGAGCTTCGGAACTTGATTTCTCGTAGTGGATTACCATAACGGAATTATAGGTTGGTGTATAAGAGACTAAAACGCAAATGGACAGTGTAGTCTGATGCATCGCGTAATCTCTGTTTACGGCAGGAAAATGTTCAGCGTTGTTTTACTCTTCAACTCTGTCCTAACAGTTACCTGCGCTATCGGGCTCCTATACGGTTTCTACTGGCAGCACTGGATTATTTACGGACCCTACCTAGTAAACGGTAACTTGTTTTGGCTCGCCATAATTGCAGCAATTCTCAATGCTTTTCCAGCAGCATCTGTTGGCAAAGTGCATACTGGTCGGCTATGGTTCCACCACTATGTATACGGATTCTTTGTCATGATCCTATCTTCAGCTTGGATAATATTCTTCACATCATTTTCAATTCTAACCATGTTTTTCATCAACTCAAGCAATTTGGCCTTTAACGCCGGCAGATTCTTCTTCCTAGGTGGCCTAACTTTGGTTCTCGATGACCTCCCAGACGTGCACACAGTTGCTTTCCGAAGTTTAAGATGGCTAAAAAGCAAAGCTCACGAGGCAAGACAAATTCTCCATGTCACCCAGTTCGCATTGGGAATCGCAACACTATACCTACTCATAACAGTTAGTCTATCAATCGTCGCCAAACCCCAATGGATTACTGTCGCGAACTTCGTTCAAATGGGAACCCTTTTTGTGACTGCCTTAACATGTTTCGCAAGCGTGAAAACAAAAATCTGGCATAAAATAGATCCGAAAAAAGAGACGAGCCACTGACTACTGTTCCTTGTAGGCCTTTTTGAAATTCAAAACCAGCGGGACAGTGATAATTGCAATCAGCGCCGAAACCGCAAAAACCAACCCGTTGAAACCTATCGAAACGCCAAATGCGAACGCACTGGCAGCCAAAACAGGCGCGACAGTTTGCGCCAAACCCGCAATCGCCCAAGCAATTCCTAATGTTCCTCCCTGTGCCTCCGTTGGAGCGTTTAACGAAATGAGAGTGTTAAGAGTGATGTATAGCACTCCGAAGCCGAAAGAAATCAAAACTACTGCTACAACTAAACCTGCGATGTTCTGAACCAAAGATAAAACGAAAAGTCCAACTACGAAAACTCCAATGCCGTAAAGAGTCAACTTCAATCTGCTGTTTTTCTTGCTGAGCATCGGCAAGAGAACAGCTTGGGTGAATACGCTAACTCCGCCTA
This sequence comes from Candidatus Bathyarchaeota archaeon, assembly GCA_017883615.1. Taxonomy (GTDB): domain Archaea; phylum Thermoproteota; class Bathyarchaeia; order Bathyarchaeales; family Bathycorpusculaceae; genus JADGNF01. The sequence continues at coordinate 20,350 of JADGNF010000015.1, read as the reverse complement.
CAAAAAAGAATACCAATCCCACCTGCAAAGAACCGAAGCCGAAAACTTGTAGTAGCCAAGGCGAGAGGGCGGCTTGCAGAAAGACGAAAGAAACGAAAAACATGAAGAAAATCCCTAAGAGGACAATCATTTGCCGTTTCTTTATGACTTTAACCAAGGCGGCGTAAGAAATCATAGTTTTTTCTGGGTCTCTAAAGAGTGCAGGTTCGGGCAAGCGGAAATATGCGAAAATCAGGTTGCTTAAGGCCAGAGCCGAAGCTAGAAACGAAGGCACTGCATAGCCGTAAAGGTAGCTAAGGGTTCCGCCTATTGCTGGTCCCATGATGAAAGCGATTCCAGCTGCAGCACCAAGCAAGCCCAGATAACGCAGTCTCTCCTCTTTGGAGGTTACATCAGCGACGTAAGCTTGAGCCACTGGAACCGTGGCTGCCGTAGTTCCAGCTAGCATTCTGCCTACAAAAAGCAGCCAAAGAACATGCGCAGAACCAAAAACGAAGTAGCTGAAACTCGAAACCGCCAATGCAACCAGAAGAATTCGTCTTCTGCCGTATCGGTCGCTGAACCTCGCGACAATAGGCGTAAAAATGAAGGATAGTAAACTGTAAGAGGCTAAAAGTATCCCGTAGAGAAAAGCCGAACCTCCAAGAGCGGTTACGTAAAAGAACAGATAAGGTAGGACGATGGCGAAGCCTAAGTTGTCTAAGAAAACCACAGAGAAAAGAACCGACAAAGCCGACCTGCTGGGCTTTTCTGCCTTGTTAGATCCCACAAAATCAACCTGATAAACTAAGTGCCAGACAAAGCCTTTAAGCTTTCAGCTAAAAATCTCGCTGCGACAGTAGCGAGCCTTCTCCGTCTTCTCTTAAAGATCGAAAGCGAAATAAGAATCCTCCCCGAGCATAGTTGCTACGTAAGAGTTGAAGGGCATGTCAGGCACCGAAACCCTCGTCCCATTTATAAAAGAGAAAAAACCAGGCGATCAAGAGGAACCTACAATAATTGTGGATTGCCGCGAAGCCAGTAGCGCCTCCAAAATCGTTAAGGGGCTAATCGAGAAAGGAGTAAAAATCAAAACTGAACAGCTCGAAAAAGGCGACTACATCCTAAGCGATCAGTGCGCTGTCGAACGCAAAACCGTCCAAGATTTCATCTACACCCTAACTCGAAGGTTCCTTTTCGAGCAAATTTTCCGCCTCAAAGAGACATACCCAAAATCACTGCTAATAATCGAAGGCTACATGCCAATGATTTACAAGTTTAGCAAAATCCAGCCTGCCGCTGTATGGGGTGCAATGTTCAATCTGGCAAAAAACGGCGTTCCGATGGTTAATACCGCTAGTCAAAAAGAAACAATAGACTTCCTCTATGTGGCTGCGAGGCAGGAGCAAATAGTCGAAAAACGTTCGCCTATAGTACACGCATTCAAAAACTACGACACGGTATCGGAAGCGCAACTTTACTTCATAGCAAGTTTACCCAGTGTAGGCCGAGAAAAAGCTACCGCAATCTTGCAATCATACCAGACCCCACAAAACGCCCTCCTGAACGTTGATGACTGGAGCAAAAACGTGAATGGTTTGGGACCAGTAATAACTAACAAAGTCAAACAAATCCTAACAGAACCCTACAAGGAACAAACCGAATAAGTCAGTCAACTCGGAAACTGAACCTATACCGGTCTTTTCCAACTTTCTTCACGCTCTCCAACGTGAAAACCCCGATTTCGCTGGTGTTTTCCACATGCAAATCTTTGCACGGTGTTGTGTCGAATCCAATAATCTCTACGATTCGCACTTCAGCAATTGAACCGGGAAGTCTGCTTAAGTCAAATTGTTTTTCGGCTTCGTTGCGATTTAGGACGTATTTCTTTACTGCAAGATGCTTCCAGACCTTGTTGACATCTGTCTGCAACTTAGCTAAATCTATTGTCCGCAAATCCTCAACGGAAGAAACCTCTAGCAACCCAGAATCATCTTGGAAATTGGCGATGACAACTCTCGCGGCTGGCTCCCTGTGCTCCAAGATGTGAGAAAGAACGTGTTCCGCTGTTTGCAGTCTACCTTCGTTCGGCTTCATAGCAACCTGTTTGGGTTATTCGCCATAAAAGCCTTCTCAGAAACAGAAATAGCATCAAATTGAAAAACGCAGCCCCAAACGGGAAAGAACCGTTTTCTTTCAAAATGTATTTATTAAGACACGCATTCCAGTATTACGTTTATAGCACATTAACAGGTTGACTTAGGCATGAAAGCAGTTATCATACAATTTCCCTTCGGCGTCGTTGCTTTCGACGAAGAAGACAAAATAGTGGCTAGTAAAGTTTACCCCAAAAAGCCACAAGCAGCAGCAAAAAGAATCGCCAACATCGAGCCAGATACGCTCTCCGAAGAAACCGCAGCCCTCATTGTGCAGCTTCAAACAAGCGGTTACGACGTTTTCGTTTTCGAAAACCAAAACGTGGCAAACCACGCACAAACAAAACTCGGCGTTACAACAGAACTTGCAAAACCTGAACAGACACAAAAACGTCACGATGGCATGCAGCAAGTGGCGATTGAAACAGGCTTTGCAAAAGACGCCAAAGACCTCAGTTTATGGTCGCGCAATGTCAGCGTCGAAGTAGCAAAAGTTCAAGTTAAGACAGCGACCCAAAAACGTGACCTAATCGTGGGACAAGCAATTCAAACTCTCGACGACATGGATCGAACCCTGAACCTTTTCATGGGCAGACTGCGAGAATGGTATGGCGTGCACTTCCCTGAACTTGACCGGTTAGTCGAGAAGCACGAAACTTACGCGCGGTTAGTCATGAACTTGGGCAAAAAAGAAAACTTCACCCAACGAGCCCTTGAAAAAGAAGATTTACCAAACAACAAAACCGAGCAAATTAGCCGCATAGCCGAATCCTCAATGGGCGCAGACTTGGTAGAAACTGATCTAATGCAGATTCAGGCTCTAAGCAAAAATGTTTTGGATATGTATAAAGTTCGGGAAGGTATGGAAACTTATCTAGACAACACAATGGGCGAAGTGGCGCCAAACATGAAAGCCATAGTTGGAGCACTCCTCGGAGCACGCTTAATCGCTATCGCAGGCGGGCTTCAAAACCTCGCCAAACGACCCGCTAGCACCATGCAGGTTCTGGGAGCAGAAAAAGCTCTATTTCGCGCCATAAAAACAGGAGCTAGACCACCCAAGCACGGCTTAATCTTCCAGCATACACTAATTCACGACGCGCAGCGGTGGCAAAGAGGAAAGATTGCACGCGCTGTCGCAGGTAAACTTGCCATAGCAGCACGCATAGACGCTTATGGCGGCAATTATGTGGGCGACAAACTCAAAAAAGCGCTCGACAAGCGAATCGAAGAAATCCGACAGAAATACCCCGAGCCACCACCACTCAAAGAGCAGAAACGCGAATTCCGTGAACAAAGACCTCGAGAATTTGGCGAACGCCGAGATTTCCGCGGAGGAGGAGAATTTAGAGGCGAAAGACGCGGCGGTGGAGGTTACAGTGGCGGACGAGACAGACGCAGCGGAGGCAGCGGCGGATATGGTGGCGAACGCCGCAGTTTTGGAGGAAGCGGAGGCTACAGTAGCGGTGGAAGCGCACCATACCGCGAAAGAAGCTCAGAAAGCGGAGGATTCAGCGGCGGCGCAAGAGAACAGCGCAGTGAAAGTAGCGGTCCAAGCCCAAGCAGCGGTTTTAGAGAACGAAGCTCAGAAAGTGCACCTAGCGCACCCTTTAGAGACCGAAGTCAAAGCGGAGGAAGTGCTCCCTTTAGAGACCGAAGTGCTGGAACCGAAAGAAGCGCACCACAGGCACCATTTAGAGAAAGAAACCAAAACGAAGGAAGCGCTTCATTTAGAGATAGGAATCCAAGTAAAGGAAGCGGAGGATACAGAGAGCGAAGCAGCGGCAGCCCAAGATACGGTAGCGGTACAGGCACCGAACGACACGGCAGTGAAGGCGGAGGCGAGCGACGCGCCGGTGGAAACTATAGCGGTGGCGAGAGACGCAGCCCTCCAAGATACGGCGGAGGAGAAAGACGCAGCGGTGGCAGTTATGGAAGTAGCGGCGGACAAAGACGCAGCGAAGGCGGTTATACTGGCAGCAGTGGCACCGGAGAACAGCGACGCGAAGGCGGCGGCTATAGTGGTGGCGCAAACAAACGACGTGACAATCGCGGCGATCGGGGACAAAGCAATCGTGCCAACCCGAGTTAAACCACACCCTGAATTTCCAGGAATTTATCAAGCCGTGCTTGAAGACGGCGCAAAACGTTTAGCCACCAAGAATTTTGCACCCGGCAAAAACGTCTACGGAGAACGCTTAATCCATTTTGAAGGCGAAGAATATCGGGTTTGGGACGCTTTCCGAAGCAAACTTGCAGGCGCAATTCTAAAGGGTTTAAAGACCGTGCCAATTTTGCCCGGTCATAAAGTGTTGTATTTGGGTGCAGCCTCAGGGACGACGCCAAGCCACATCAGCGATATCGTAAGCGAAGAGGGACACGTTTACTGCGTCGAATTCGCTCAGCGGAGCCTAAGAGATTTAGTAACTAACGTCGTGGCTCACAGGTCTAACATGTCACCATTTTTGGCCGATGCACGCATGCCCCAAAAATATGGTATGTTCATTCCTGAAAAACTCGATGACATTTACTGTGACATAGCGCAGCCAGAGCAAGCCAAAGTTTTAGCGGATAATGCAGACATTTTTCTCAAAAAAGATGGCTGGGTTCTATTAGCCGTCAAGTCACAGAGCATTGACGTAACACTGCCACCATCCGAGGTTTACCAGATGGAAGCCAAGGTGCTTCGGAACCGCGGTTTCCAGGTGGAACAGGTTGTAGATTTGGAGCCTTACGATATTGCACACGCAATGATTGTGGCTCAACGGTAGAATAGTCGCGTGGTCAACTCCGCTTGTGTTGTCAAACTAAAAGTTGGCTTTTTCGTTAGGCTAGCTTTTGTTGTGTCGTGCCTCGTTCTGCTTTTGCTTGTTTGGCGGGTTTCCAAGATTTTCTCACACATTCAGGGTATTCAGCGTGGTTTCTGAGCCATTCTTTAAGGAACAAACTGGTTTTAGGATCAGTTAGGTATCCTGTGCCAAAGTCGCCAAACTCGCCACGCAAAGTTGCTACCGAAGAGTCACGTTCAACTTTGGCTATGATGCTGGCGGCCGAAACCACTGGATAATTGCGGTCCGCTTTGTGTTCGGAGATGATTCGCGTCTTGAACGTTGAAGACTCCAAAATGTGTTGCCCAAACCGCTTTTCTAAAACATCCGCAGCATCAACATAAGCAACATCAGGCTCCAGCTCGGTTACAATTTGTGCCATTGTTTCCGCTTCCAGCCGATTTAGCTTGTGCAACTTCCGTTGGCTTTCCACTGAGCGGTCAATTTCTTTGGGAGAAACCTTCAGAACCAAATGCTTGTCCGATAAACGAAGAATTTCCGGATACAAGGCTTCGCGTTTCTTAGCGGTCAAAAGCTTTGAGTCCTTCACGCCTAAATCTGCGAGCGCCAGCAGGTTGGTGGCTTTCACAGCTACGCCAGCAACGACTAGTGGACCAATTACGCATCCTCTTCCAGCTTCATCGATGCCAGCAACCAACAACCTATTTTTCTCCTCGTTAGTAGCGGCTAACAGGGTTCTAGGCTATAACACTTTCACAAAAACAAGCCACCAATTCCTCACGCCAATAGTTTTAAGATTGCAGTGCGCTTTTGGAAAACGCGGCATCGGCACCAAGAACATTAGATCAGCGAGTAAAATCAAGCTAAAACATGCCGTTTCTGGTTCGTGCTGTTTAAATATTAGTGTTGGAACTTAAACTGTGCAAGAGGATATTTAAGAATGGGTTCAAAATCACCCCGAGGCGAATTCGCCGCTCGGAAACTTCAAAAGAAACGGAAAAACTTCCGTTGGAGCGACAGGTACTACAACCGTCGCCAACTCATGCTAGACGAAAAAGTTGACCCTCTACAGGGTGCACCTCAAGCACGAGGCATTGTTCTAGAAAAAGTAGGTGTTGAATCAAAACAGCCTAACAGCGCCATTCGCAAATGCGTTAGGACCCAACTTATCAAGAACGGACGCGTTCTCAGTGCATTCCTACCCGGAGACGGCGCGTTAAACGTCGTTGACGAACACGATGAAGTCGTCGTGGAAGGCATTGGCGGCACCCGTGGCGGCGCCATGGGAGACATCCCCGGTGTACGCTGGAAGGTCGTTATGGTAAACGGCGTCTCACTTAACGAACTCGTCTACGGACGCAAACAAAAACCTGCACGGTAAGGATGAAACATGAGCACAACAACCACAACCGCACCCACAGCCGCAGCGACACCCGCAGAAATTAAACTATTCCAGAAATGGAGTTTCAAAGAAATCAAAGTCAACGACCTCGGTCTACAAAGGTACCTAAACTTAACTCCGATGGTTGCCCCGCACAGCATGGGCAGACACGAGCACCAAAGATTCCGCAAAGCCAACGTCAACATCGTTGAACGCCTCATAAACAACATGATGCGCCCAGGCAAGAACAGCGGCAAAAAAGCCAAATCCACAAACATAGTTAAAGCAGCCTTCGAAATCATCAATTTACGCACAAGCAAAAACCCAGTTGAAGTTCTTGTCCGCGCAGTTGAAAACTGTTCACCTTGCGAAGACACTACACGTATCAGCTACGGTGGAGTCGTATATCACCTATCAGTGGACGTTGCACCACAACGCAGAATAGACTTAGCAATCAGGCACATCACAGAAGGCGCACGAGCAGCAGCAGCCAACACACCAAAATCCATCGAAGAATGCATCGCAGACGAACTGATCCTGGCAGCAAACAGTGACATAAAGAGTGCAGGCGTTGCCAAAAGAAACGAAATCGAACGCGTCGCGCAGTCATCAAGATAAGCACCCGTTCCAACCTCCTTCTCTTTTATTATTTTCTTTTTTCAAAACTTTTCAATTTCTATTTTGTGTGAATTTCCACGACGTCGCCATCTTCCAAAACAAACGTTAACCCAACTTTCTGGGGACTAAAAACCAACCGTTTGGCCCACACTCGTGCATAAGCGAAGTTCCAAATGAATTCGCCATGGATGGCTTTGGCGAGGTCCTGCAAGGTGGCGCCGCGTTTAAGCGTAAACGGTTTGCTGCTTGGGTCCCTCTTGCTTGGTTCCTTTGTGTAAATTCGGATAATTCCTAGTGTGTTAAAAATTGTTTCGCCTAACTTGTCTAAGCCGCTTTTCTGTTCGCAAGAGATGGCAATTATCGGGAGCTTGCCTTGAATGAAACGGTTCAATGTTTGAAGATTAGCGTCTGCGCCTTTTACGTCCAGTTTGTTTGCTATAATGAGTGTAGGTTTGAAAGTAGTGGTTTCGTAGATCGCTTCTTCGACGTCGTCTAAGCTGATTTCGCCGCTTATTTTCACGATAGCGTCGTTAATCCTATGGTTTCGCAAAAGCTCCTCGACTTCCCGCATCCCACAATCGAGAAGCTTACCCACCAAAACGATCCTTAATGCAGTACCTGTATGTTTACGGTCGATATCCACTTTGCCTTTTGGCCGGGTTGTGGCTATTCGTGCTTTCTCTAACTCACCTTGAATAGTTTGAAGCTGAGCCACCGGATTTTCGCTCAGGTCAACCATGAGAATTAAGCCGTCAGCGTTACGGGCAGAAGCTATAGTTTGCGACCCCCAAAGTTTGCCATCAGCTGAACCCTCGATTATGGCAGGCGTCTCCACTATTTGGAGCTGCACATCTTTGTAATTCAATATGCTAGGTACCGGATCCTTCGATGTGAACGGAACAGGTGAAACACAGACTTTCGCGTTGGTCACAGCGGACAAAAGACTGCTCTTGCCCACGTTTGTCATGCCAACGAGGGCTATCTGGGCTGATCCTTCTTTTTCAATGAAAAATTTGGGTCCACCGCTTCTTAAACCAACACGCCTTGTTTTCTTGTCGTCTAAGTCTTGGCGGAGAACCGCCATTTTCCTCTTTATTTGACCTCGAAGCTTCATCGTACCCTTGTGCTGCGGAACTTCAGCTAGGAACTCTTGGTACTTCTGAAGTTTCAGCTTGGGATCATTGGTCGCTTCCACCTCAGCCCACTTATCTTTTGCTTCCGGAGGTAAGTTAGTAGGCATAAACGCTTTCGCTAAAGAATACTATGTTTTCCGCTTAAATATGATTTGTAAACAAAACCCAGTTTTCCTAAGCCTCTCCTATTGAAAGTTTGTTTTGGGGCAAAAACAGTTTTGCGCATTGTGGTGAAACATTGGAGACTTATGATAAACTTAAAATAATTGGAGAACTGATGTGTTAACGAATTCACTAAAACTTAAGGAAGAATCTTAAAAGGAAGTATGAATGATGAGCAAAAGCGAGAAACCCCACTTAAACATAATCATCATGGGGCACGTTGACCACGGAAAATCAACTACCACAGGACACTTGCTATACGATGCAGGAGCAATCGACGAACGGACAATCAAAGCTTACGAAGAAGAAGCCGAAAAAATGGGCAAAGGCACATTCAAATTCGCATGGGTACTCGACAACCTCAAAGAGGAACGAGAACGAGGTGTCACGATTGACCTTCGATTCTTGCAGTTCCAAACCAAGAAATTCAACTACACCGTTATCGACGCGCCAGGACACAGAGACTTCGTCAAAAACATGATTACTGGCGCAAGCCAAGCAGACGCCTGCATACTCTTCTGCTCAGCCAAGAAAGGCGAGTTTGAAGCTGGAATTGGTGCAGGAGGTCAAACACGTGAGCACGCATTTTTGGCTTTCACCCTGGGCATTCGTCAAGCAATTGTTGCAATTAACAAGATGGATGACATCTCCGTTAATTACAGCAAAGAAAGGTACGATGAAATGAAAGCTGAAATTTCGCGTATGCTGGGCATGGTTGGCTTCAAGACCCAAATCAAAGACGCTGACGGCAAAATGGTCGAGAAAATCAGGTTCATCCCCGTTTCAGGCTGGACAGGCGAAAACCTAGTCAAGCGAAGCGACAAGATGCCATGGTACACCGGCCCAACCCTTATCGAAGCTTTAGACCTGCTAGAAATCCCTGTTAAACCAACCAACAAACCATTACGCATGCCGGTTCAGGACGTTTACAGCATCACAGGCATTGGCACTGTCCCAGTGGGCAGAGTCGAAACAGGCACGGTTAAACCAGGCGACAACATCGTTTTCATGCCTAGCAACAAAACCGCTGAAGTAAAATCAATCGAAATGCACCACACCTCTATTCCAAGAGCAGAGCCAGGCGACAACATTGGCCTGAACGTCCGAGGAATCGCAAAAACTGACGTTCACCGAGGAGACGTCGCAGGCTTATCATCCAGCCCACCAACAGTGGCTAAGGAATTCATCGGCCAAATCATCATTATCTACCACCCAACCGCAATCGCAGCCGGATACACACCAGTTCTTCACTACCACACAGGCCAAATCGCATGCAAATTCACCGAACTGCTTAAGAAAATCGACCCACGCACTGGTCAAGTCACCGAAGAGCACCCTAGCTTCCTCAAAACTGGAGATGCCGCTTGGGTACGAATGGAACCACTGCACCCCATTTCAGTAGAGACGTACCTTGAATTCCCAGAATTAGGCCGCTTCGCAATCAGAGACATGGGCACTACAGTCGCCGCAGGTGTCGTGAAAGAAATAACCAAGAAGGGTCCATAAACACCCTTTTTCCTTCATTTTTTGTTTCACCGCAAACTGTCCAGTTCTTTAATGGACTCTATTTTAGAAACCTCATCTCTTATTCCGTTTTCATGTAGAGTCCGGATTTGTTGCTGTCTCATGGCAACAACATATTTTTAATAGGTTTCCCCGAGCCTTTGCTTTACATAAAGGGAGCATTGATATGCGACCCAAAATAGAACAAATCAAGCAACCCTTAATAGATGAGGAGTCAGACCCAGAGTCTTTTGAGAAAAACAATTTAGGTGGAAAAGACATGAATAACATAGCGCAAAAGATTTCGTTGGAACACGTGTCTCTTGAACAAAGACGCAGAGAAGCCAAGAAACCACTTTACTTGGTTAGGTACGAGTAGACGCTTTCTGATGAGATGCTAAGTCAGCTTTTCGGATACGTTTAACGTGTTCGATTGCTAAAGTGGGGTAAAAACTGTTTACGTTTCCAAATCTTGAAATCTGAAACCCGTCGTATATTCTTATTCCTACTTTTTCAGGTTTAATTGTTGTTTAGAACGATGTCTTTTGCGATACTAACCTTGGGATATTTAAGATTAGAAGGTTGAGAAAAACAAAAATTGTAAGAAGAAAAAGCTGCGAATTAGCTTACTCTTCTTCTTCGCATTCATCGCATTCGCAGTCTTCACAATCTTCTTCTTCTTCAAATCCAAACAAGTGCTTTACCATTTGTGAAACCCAAACTAACCCTTTCTTTTAACAACTTAAACCTTTTGACAGCGGCTGTGGAAACTCCAACATAAACAATTATTCTATAAACAGTTCCAGTTTTCGGCAAGCAGGTTTATCTTACTCTGGGAACATGAGTTTTTGGATTTGGAATGTCAAAACTGGCAATTATTGGAGGTGGAATAGGAGGTTGTTCCGCGGCATATTTTGCCCGAAAATACCTTCCAAATATAGATATAACAATCTATGAGGCCCAAAGCAGACTAGGTGGCAGAGTATTGACGCAAAACGTATCCGGGACTGACTTTGAGTTGGGCGCTGCCTTCTTCAACGGCACTAACAAAACGATTATGGGACTTGTAAACGCGGAGCATCTTAAATTTAAGCGCTTAGAAGAACGTACGGATTTCGCCATTTGGAACGGTTCAAAATTGGTTTTCAGGTCAAGCAAACAGCCAGCAGTCACTAATGCAAGGCTTTTGGCGAAATACAAATTTAGTCTGGCACGGGCATTTCTTTTGCTTAGAGAAGCAAAAACGCAATTTGTAAAGATGTATTACGATGAACAAGAGTCTCCAGGCGAGATAGGTGAGCTCTTGGCGTCGGCAGGACTCGACAAGTGGTACACGAAACGTTTGGACGAAATTCTTCTTGAAGCAGGAGTAAGCCAATCATTTGTAGAGGAAATTGTTGCTCCAATCGCTCGAACAATCTATACCCAGAACGCCGACTTGGGCGGACTCGCAGGTATAATCAGCCTCGTAGGCGTTTACTCAAACGCAACCTATAGCTTGGCAGAAGGCAACAGTTCTTTACCCACAAGTCTAGCAGAAGCCTCAAATGCAAAAGTCAAGTTGAGACAAAGAGTGGATGGAATAGAGAAAACGCTCCAAGACATATACAGGATTTCCGCTGGCGAAGATGCGGTTCAGTTTGACGCTATATTGATTGCTGCTCCTCTTGATTTCGCAGGTATCAAATTCGATGGGCTCCAGTTTTCCAGTTGGGTGCCCCAGCCCTACCAGAGAATCTTTCGGCGTATAGCTCGCGGTGTCTTTAACCCTGGATACTTTGGGCTGAAAAACTCTGCAACGCCACCGGGTATCGTGTTAACAACAAAAGGCGCTGACCCGATAACTCAGTGCAGCATCCAAAAAGCGAACGCCACGGAATCTTTTGTGACCGTTTCCTCGCCAGAACCTCTAAACGACGAAGCGCTCACAGGCATATTCAAAGGAGACAGCCAAACAGTTTGGAACCATAATTGGAGCGCCGCCTACCCAGCATTCAAACCAATCACAAAGCTCCCACCAACAAAACTTGACAAAAACGTCATTTACCTTAACTCAATCGAACCTTCGGTCTCAAGCATGGAAACTGCAGCGTTTTCAGCATTAAACGCTGTGAGAATGCTGCTTAGCGAGCTCAAGTAAGCTGCTCGGTCAACTCTGGAAATCCGGACTGAACTTCAAAATCTCGGGTGAATTCACCAAATTTCCGGTTACCCCTCATCTTGACGCGCGGTATGCAATCTCGACAGACTACATCTGGTTGTTCTTGTTAATCGATTTGGGTTCCGCCTAAAATAGGGTGCTGTAGCAACAAAATTGCAACATAGAGCATAAACAATAAATTATCTGTGCTCGCATGTTCCCTATTCACCTTAAGGGTTGGTTAGAAATACGGAAGCAGACACCATAATCATACGCTTAAGCGGCGAAATCGGCATAAAAAGCGAATGGACCCGTCGCTCGTACGAACGCCAACTTATCAAAAACATGAAAGTCGCTCTCAAGAGCCAAAACCTCAAACCTACGGCTATTGTTCGCGTAAGAGGCAGAATATACGTTCATATGTCAATACAAACGGCAACTGAAACAGCTAAAGCACTCACGAGAGTTTTCGGTATTAGTAGCGTTTCCCCAGCCAAGCAAACGACCTCCGAATTGAGCGACATTTACGCAACCGCATTTGAAATGGTGGAAACTGCGTTGCCGCAAAACGCGACGTTTGCTGTGCGTTGCCACCGAGTTGGAACTCATCCGTATAGTAGCCAAGATGTATGTCGTAACGTCGGAGAACAAATCTTGGAGCATTTCAAAAGTCGCAACCCAAAAGTCAATTTAACTAATCCGAAAGTAACCGTCACCGTTGAGATCCGCGACAAAGAAGCATACATTTACGCTGAGCAGATTCCAGCGCAGGGAGGTTTCCCGCTTGGTACCCAAGCCAAAACCGTTTGCTTACTCAGTGGCGGGATCGATTCTCCAGTTGCATGTTGGCTAACCATGAAGCGTGGAAGCCCAACCGTTCCAATATACATCGATAACACACCCTACACCGATGACCGCACGCGCCAGAAAGCCGTGGACACCGCCAAGAAACTTCAAGCATGGAGCACGGGAAAAATAAGCAAGATCTATATCGTCCCAAACGGAGAAAACATACAAGCCATACAGGAAAAAGCCCCATCCAGATTCACTTGTCTTCTTTGCAAGCGCCTCATGTACCGCATAGCAGAACGCATTGCAGATGATGAAAAGGCGCTTGGTATTGTGACTGGCGAAGCTATAGGGGAACAAGCTAGCCAAACTATGCATAACCTCTTCGCCATCGACGAAGCCGCAACACGATATCCAATTCACCGCCCACTCTTGGGTTTCGACAAACTGGAAACAGAAGCCATAGCAAAGAAGATTGGCACGTTCGAAATCTCCATAATGAAAGCGAAAGGCTGCACTGCAGCGCCATCTATGCCTGCGACGCAAGCGAGGTTAAGCGCGGTAAAAGAAGCCGAAGCTAACTTGGATATGGCTGCAATGGTGGAATCGGCTTTGCAGAAAACTCAAATTCTTGAATTGTAACCTAAATCTTGGTGTCGTAAAGAATTTTTCTCAAAAAGCTGGAAAAGTTGGTTAATGCTTCCTGAGATCAATAACTGTCGTTCCAGCGAACTTGTCAAAGTATCGGACGAACTTTGGGTCATCTATCATGTACCCGAACAGCAGGTCAAAGGGTAAAAGAATCTTCCCAAAGTTTCGGATAGCTGCGTGGTCGTAGGAGAGTTTTTTGCCATCGGTCTGCACTACCTTTAAGCCGAATACGCGTTTGCCTATGGTTTGGCCGTTGAAGCCTTCGAAAAGAGTGGAGTAAATCCAGACGAGGGCTAGGGCAACGAAAAGCAGGTTAAAGACGATAACTATCAAGTTGCCTGCCGCAGAGGAAAGCACTTCAAGTAGAAGTAACGATGCAATCGCCAACATGATCGCGAAGTCTATGAGGAATGCGTAAGTTCTTCGTTTGGTCGAGGCAAGCGCAAGCTGCGACGTAGCTTTTCGGTTTACGTCAGCCACTTCAGCCCACGATTCCACGTCCCGAATGACTCTTACGGCATCTTCGCCTGCACGGTTAAGTTTGTACTTCCCGGTTTGTGTCTGCTCGATGAATGGCTGTAGGCTGCGCATGTGGAAGCTGAGTTTGCCAGTGTCAATTTTTAGAGTGTTCATTAACTCGGTAAAGCTGGTTTCCTCTTTCTCCCTCAGAATTAGGAGTATTTCCCGTCTAATTTTATGCGAAAGGACGGCTAAGACTTTTGAAATATTTTCCTGGTCTACTGCCATTACCCAAAACCCAATTTTTCTTTTAATCCATTATGATGCTGTTAGGGGTCTTTTATTATAGGAGTTGACAAACTGGCATATAAGTTGAACTCAACTCTGGTTAGTTTTATTCTTATTAAGCTAAAAGTGTATGTCTTTGTGTATGTCATCCGCTGAAGTTGCTGTGCGCCTATTCCGAAGTTTGGAACCTGAAGATCTTAGAATGCTCCAAGTCTTGGAAACAGGTATGGGAAACCGTGAATATGTTCCAAAGGATCAACTTCAAAGATACAGTAAGGTTCCGATGGACCGAATTGATTTTGAACTCAGCAGGCTCGACAAATTGGGCTTGGTGTATCGAATGCAGGGCGGTTACGTTGGTTACACCATGAACTATACTGGCTACGACTGTTTAGCTATTAACGCCTTTGTTAAAGCAGGGGTTCTGGAAGCTTTTGGTAAGTCGTTGGGTGTTGGGAAAGAAGCGGACGTTTTTGACGGGTTGGATCCTAAGGGCGTGCGTGTTGCGGTGAAGTTTCATCGGTTAGGGCGGATTAGTTTTCGTCAGACTAGGCGCAAGCGGGGTTACATGGTGGATCGGGCTAGTTGGTTGTTTCAGTCGCGGTTGGCTGCGGAGAAAGAGTTTGAGGCGCTTAAGCTTGTTCATGGGTATGGGGTTTCGGTTCCTGAGCCGATTTGTCAGAATCGTCATGCGATTGTTATGGGTATGATTGAGGGTGGGGAGTTGGGGAAGTGGCGTGTTATTGAGAAGCCAAAGCAGGTTTTGATGGAGATTTTGGTTAATGTGCGGCGTGCTTTTCTGTTGGCTGGGGTTATTCATGGTGATTTGAGTGAGTATAATGTGATTTTGACGCCTGAAATGCGTGTTTTGATTATTGATTGGCCACAGTTTGTTGGGCGGAATCATCCGAACGCGGTGGATTTGCTGCGTCGGGATGTTAAAAATGTGCTTGTTCCTTTTAGCCGCAAGTTTAAGGTTAAAGTTAGCCTTGATGATGCTTACAGTTTTGTTTCTGGGAAAACGGAGACGCTGAGTTTTTAGTTTAGTGTCTTGTTGCGTCCAGAACGATGTAGAGCACGTTGTTCCCGCGGAGAAGCACGTTGCCGTAGTTGGTGAGCATTGCTTCGTCTTTGTATTCGGTTGCGCCTTCAAGCAGTATGTTCATGTGTCCATCGACTTTGATCATTTTGCCTTTGTATTCGCAGCCGTTCTTGAGAACAACTTCTATGTTTCCGTTGAGTTGCTTGATGAGAACGTTGAGCGGTTTCTTGCTGGGTTCCATCATAGCACCGTGATCAAATGAATTGGTGTGCATACACTCACAAACCCAACGCGACATATAAAAGTTTTATGAAAGGCAAAATGGGGTTTGTGGGGTTCAGAGTTTTTTGAGCAGGGAAATTGCGGCGATTATCAGGAACACTATGGCAGCCCAGAAGAAGCTTCCTGTTAGAAACCAAACCACTGTGGCTATTAGTATAGCTGGCAGGAAAACAATTAGCAAGCCTATTAGGACGATTATGATGACGCCGATGATGATTAGAACTAAATCGAACGCTAAGTCTGCGCCAAGGCTGCCTCCAATGATGTTGCACCGTCAAGAGTTGAAGTGATTTTAGTTTGCTGATTTAGGAGACGTTCCTTTTGATTCTTCAAAAAGGCCTTCTTCGTTTAACATATCTACTATTTGTTGCTCCTTTTCCAAGAAGTCTATGCCTTTTTGTGTGGCTTTGTAGCTTTCTTTTCCCTCGGATTCGACTTTTTCCAAAAGATTCTTTCTCGTGAGGAACCGAAGGTATCCACTGAGCTGGGTGAAGCTGAGATTGGCTTTGTACATGATCTGTGTTTTTAGAGCGCCGTTTTTGGATTGCTCAATGATTTCTGCCATTATCAAAAGCTTATCTCTTCTTTTTGGCGTACTTTGCGTTTGAGATATGGGCATTAGGGCTCGTCTTCTAGAATTGTTTTCTAGGATTGGATTAGACGGTTTAGGTTTTAAGGTGTGTTTCGATGGTTTTATTATGTCGAATCTCGTAATATTGATTGTTTCAGTTTCGGCTGATTGGCATCATTCGGTCTGTCGTTGGAAAGAAAGCTTTGAGTTTACTTCTTTATTCAGAAAGGAACTAATGAACAAAAAGTTAATGACCCGTCAGGATTCTTTGGGATTTTTGTTCTGAACCCTTCTAGTTACTGGTTGAGTTGTTGCACTATTTCTTTTGCTGTTTCTTCTTGACCGTTCGGAATGGGTACTCGAGCTGTGTAGGTTTGTGGACCCGGAAATGTAAAAGCTGTGAAACTAAATTTTAGGACCGGCAACCCTTTCTTGTTCTCTATTTTAACGTCCAACAATCTGGCGCTAAACAAACGCCAAGTGTAGAGCCTTCGATTCATGTAGATGCCGCTTCGAGCAACGTATGCTTCTTTGACTCCTCCGCTTTTGTTGTTTTCCCGGTAATACCAAGCGGAGAATTGCCAAGTAAAACCGATTAAACCAATAAGGCCCAACATCACTATAAAAACGAAAAACCCTGCTCCGTTGTCAAGAACCCAAAATAGTACTCCAAAAAACAAAGCAAAAGCTGAAACGACAAAAAACAAACCTTTTTTCTCAGCTAACTCCTCGACATATTCTTTTTGCGTATATTCTTTCCACATGTCAGGCTCAAACGTCCAGTGAGCCAGCACTCCTTCTCCGCGAAGTATTCCGTTAAGGATACTTGCTTGTTGGAAGTAAAGTGCAGCTATGATTCCGCCCAGAAATGCCACAATTATGCCACAGAAAGAAATTGCGTATCCCCCATCGAAACCGTTTATTCCCAAAGGTCCCGGTCCAAAAACCATCACGACCCCAATAACTGTTATGAGAATTCCCAACGTTACTGTTTTCATCAGCGGATTGTCTGCCATTTTCTTCCTCTCTGCACACTTAATAATTTTGGTGTTCCTTTTTGTGAAGGAATTGATCAAATAATATATTTGGTTATTTGTTGCTTATTAAAAGCTTATAGAAGAAAGATACTTGCCAGAGGCATCAGGATACGAAACCGTTGCATTGTTTTGTATGATTTCTAGATATCTTTAAAACGGCATCTCCACATTTAGGGTTTAGAGGAGAGGAAGGATGTCGGAAACAGAAACAATTCTCAAGAGCGAATCAGGTGTTAAAGCCTATGAAGGTGAACATCCACCATCTGTCGGATTAAAGGCTGGAGCGTTCGCCGACGTTGGCACGATTATACTGACTAATCGAAGGCTTGTTTACATAAACAAAGGAGGCGCAGCCAGAGCAACGATATATGCTTTGGGCGGGGCCCTTGCGGCTCGGGCAACTGAGAAAAGTGTTTCAAAAGCCGAATTAGACGACGTCGCAAGCCATCCGGGTAGCTATTCTATTCTGCTTCAAGACATAACTCGAGTTGAAACTGCCAGGCATTTGGCTTCAGCTTATCTTAGAGTTGACAATCGGTGTTCTTACCTAAAGCCTTCACACTCTTTCATACTTGGAAGTGGTGTCTCCAAGAACGAGGATTGGGTTACTGCGATTAATTCGGCAATCATCGCTCAGCGTTCTCCACCGCCTCCGTTGAATTCAGCGCCTCTGAAAAACCCTGTGCCAGCGTACACTCCTCCTCCGTCTCCTGCATATTCGCCTTCAGCAAGTGTTCCCGCGCCTCAGGCACCTGAACAGGTTGCAAGCCCATCCCAGGTGAATTGCCCATCATGTGGAGTTCCTGCAAATTCTACGGCCAAGTTTTGCAGCTCATGTGGTGCCCAAATGGTGCTCCCTAAACCGGTTATTGCTCCCAAACCCAAACCAAAGTTCTGCTGTAATTGTGGTTCCCCTGTAGGTTCCGCTGCTCGCTTCTGCGATTCTTGTGGATCAAAATTGTCCGATTAGAACCCTCTATCATTCTTCCTTTTCTTATTTTCTGACAGATTGAGCGAGCAACTGAAGCAGCTGTTTGGAAGAATTTCGAGAGGAGGACTGCGCTAATTAATTGTTCAGAGTTCGCTGCAGTGTTGCTTAGAAGTTTTTTGTTTGCTTTCTTTGGTTGTGTTCCTTAGATAGTTGGGAAGAAGGGTGAGGGGTACATCACTCCAAACAAGCTTCCAATCACTACGCTTAGGACGATGAATATGAGCCATGCCATAACTGCGATGAGTATTGCTTGCAGCCAGCCCGTTTGAAAGCTCGCTTTGAAGACCCAGATCCAAGCGATGAGAGCTAGAATGTAGCCGAAAATGTTCGCCGTTGCCCCTATCAGGGCGCCAAGGAAGAGGTCGACGACGAGGTTGACTATGAAGTAGACTATAGGTCCAGCCAGTGTCGCGAGGAGGGCGTCCCCGAATGTTGCGGATCCGCCGGTCGCTGCTTTTCCGGCAAGCCAAACTGGTATA
The DNA here is from genome assembly GCA_017883615.1 of Candidatus Bathyarchaeota archaeon. GTDB lineage: Archaea > Thermoproteota > Bathyarchaeia > Bathyarchaeales > Bathycorpusculaceae > JADGNF01. The sequence continues at coordinate 1,900 of JADGNF010000015.1, read as the reverse complement.
GACACGACAATCCAGAGGATTAGCAGACCAATTATGGTGACGAGAAGGTTTGAAAGATTAATTGTTACAGTATTAAAAATCATGAGTAAAAGCCTCACATTTTTTAGGCGACTGGCATATTTAAAGTTGTTTGGGACGGTTTCTGGTGTTTTTGGAATAAAATGGGCTTCTTGGAGATGGTTTTTATGGTTTTTGCAACAAGTTTTATATGCTGATTTTCATGTAATGGCTGTTGAGGAAGGGAGAAGCAGATGCCAGAAGGGGTTAAAGGTCTAGAATTTATGAGCAAACTCGACAGGCTTCAGAATGAGTGTGCCTCAATGCGCAGACAATTGGAAGCACCTAAAGGAAATATCTATTTTGGAAGCACCGGGGACGACGATAACGCCCTTAATTGCAGATTTAAAGGCAATTGCTACACATTAAGATCGGGTTCGGGAACTTGCCCTTGTGGACTTAACGAATAAATAAGCAAGATTAGTTTGCCACCCGAAAACAGTGTAAACGTTTGGTTGGCTGCTTCAAACTCGAAGATTTTTCATCTGTTTCAATTGTTGGACTTTTGATTCAAACGTTCGTTCGCGCAAGATTTTCGGTCGTTCTCAGCCAGTATTTGACGCAATTGAGGTTCGGAGGGCTTATTACCTTCAATCCAATTACTCTTTTATTGTGATTTCTAATGGTTAAAATTGATGCGCACTTGAACGTTTTTTTCACATATGAATGCCTAGAAAATTGGACTTCTATGTATGCCCAAGGTGGAAGATAAGGGAGAAGTGTCAATGACATCTTCAGTTACCTCTAAAGATGGCACAAAGATTGCGTATGAAAAGATAGGTCATGGCCCGCTGATTATAATCGTAGGTGGAGCCCTATCCACAAAGTCAGGCTGGACTGAGCCAAAACTTGCCATGCTCCTTGCTCCTGATTTTGCGGTAATAAATTATGACCGACGTGGACGAGGTGACAGCACGGATACTCCGCCGTATTCACCCCAGCGTGAAGTTGAGGACATAGACGCGCTACTCAACGAGTTTGGCGGATCCGGGTATCTTTATGGTCTCTCTTCGGGTGCAGCCTTGGCGCTTAACGCGGCAAGCGAGTTAGGCGACAAAGTTAGGAAGCTGGCGTTGTATGATGCGGCGTATGATTCGAGCAATGAGGGTCGCAAAGCCACGAGGGAGTACAATAGGCAGCTTGCTGACCTGCTTGCAAATGGCAAGAGAGGCGACGCTGTGGCGCTTTTTATGAAGTTCGTGGGCGTTCCAGATGAGCAAATTAATTTCATGCGCAAGTCGGAGATGTGGCCTGGTTTGGAAGCTTTAGCTCCGACTCTCGCGTATGACATCGCTGTCTTGGGCGAAGAACGTTCTGTTCCTATAGAATTGGCTTCGAAGGTTACCGCCGCTACTCTTGTGATGTACGGTGAGAAAAGCCCTGTCTCTATGCGTGAAACTGCCCAGACACTAAAGAAAGTGATCCCGAATGCCCAGCTTCGCATGTTAATTGGCCAAACCCACGATGTGCAGCCTGAAGCTCCCGCTCCCGTTTTGGTGGAGTTCTTTCAATAACCCCCAAATGGTGTGGCTACCCTGAGTCGGGATATTTTTTTGCCTTATCCGAACCCAGTAGTTCGGAGTGAAGTTTAGGTGGATGTTTACTCCGCAGGTTTTGGTGTGAGATGAATGGGATAGGTCCAGGATTTGCAATCTCCTTGAAACGAGGGGTTTGTTCTTCTTTTTTGGTGGAAGAGTTGCTTTGGTTGTGGATTTGAAGGGAAAACTGCAATTTAGGGGGGTGGAATTTCAATTGAAGTGGCAGTTTTGGGTTTGTTTTGGTTAATGCTCGGTGTTTTGGGGTTATTTTGTGATTTGTAATTGAAGGTTTCTGGCGTGTTTTT
>JADGNF010000003.1 GCA_017883615.1 Candidatus Bathyarchaeota archaeon | reverse complement strand
CGTATCATAATGCTCCACGAACGACGATACTACATCTTCATCGACACACCCAAAGGCGAAACCCTCAGGGAAACCGGTATCCCACTACGTAAAGACAAAAACGGCGTTCACTATTTGGAAGATCAAGGAGTCAAAACCTACCTTAAGGCCCAGTTTGAAGGTTCACAACTTGAAGTCTACTCTTTTTGGACCGCCTAAATGATTGTTAGCTGCATAACACATAATCCAGAATCTCTTTAGTTAAAACATCCAAAAGCGAAGGCGACACGTCATCAATTATAGAGTAGATGCGCGGGTCCGTTATTGAATATAGCCGCTTGGTTCCGTCTTTTCGGCATCGCACTAAGCCTGCGTTTTTAAGGATTTTTAGGTGCCGCGATACAACCGGCTGAATCAGACCCAAATGAGGCACGATTTTGCACACGCATTTTTCTCCGTCCCGTAAAAATTCCAGTATTTCTAGTCTATAGGAATCTGAGAGCGCGTAGAAGACTTTGGCTTTTAGTGAATGCACGGTTTTTGGTGTCGAAGACATAAGGAATGTGAGAGTATAACAATATTTAAATATTCACATAGATAATTTCGGTTACCAAGGAAGCATGTTCATGTCAAATGGCTTAAGAGACCTAAAAATCAAAGACATCTTATTAGGTATCATAGTCCCCCTTACAGTTTGTTTGGTCATAATCTGGTTTCCCCTCAACGAACGAACCCTCGCCAACATAAACGATTCGTTCCAGGGTATCTTCGTTTTTGGCGCCCAAGAAGTCATCATGATTGTCGCTGTGCCACTAATAGTTGGCTTAATGTGGAACAAGTGGGCAGGAGGCGCCAGCGGATTTATCTTAGGCAGCATTTACACATTATGGTACGCCATATATGGTAACGCATTTGCCGGGCTAACCGTACATCCATGGTCAAGCAATATCGGGCTACTTGGCTATCTGCTTAGCGCAATGCTCATCGGCTACATGGCAGGCGCTCTGAACCAAAAATCCACACATCTTTCACGACTGATCTTCTCCGGGTTGACAGCAGCTCTCGTCGGCGGATTATTCCTGTTCTTCACCGAACAACAAGCCCCCGCCCCCATGGTTTACGGATGGTTTGGCTTATTCGTAACCATGACGCCTCGAATAGTATTTGGCATAGTAATACCTTTAATTGTTAAGCTCATTCTGCGAAATCAAGCCACACATATGGAATTTCCTACAAGACCCGAAGCTCAAAGCTGAAACTCAGGGCCCGATTCGAATAACGGATAATGGATGCGAAAAAATGAGTAAAAAAGCAGCCAAAAAAGAAATGTTCCATGGCGTTCCCCGAAACCAAATCCCCTGGGGTCCCACAATAGACTACGACAAATGTATCAACTGCGGCAAATGCGTCGATTACTGCCACATGAGTGTGTACGAGTTTGAGGAGAAAAACGGCAAAAAGGTTTCAGTCATCAAAAAACCTATCGGCTGCATTGTGTTCTGCACTGGTTGCCAGGACATTTGCCCCGCCCACGCCATCTCGCACCCGTCGCGGAAAGAAACCCGGGAATTAATTCTAAAACTGAAAGAAACAAAAGATAATTTAACTTTGCACAATGCTGGTTAAAAGAAAGGAACTATGTAGTGGCGGCTGGCCGCGTTCCCAAAGTAACATCCACGTTTTTTGTCGTGTTATTTCTTTCTACGGTAATTACAAGCAAGTCATTGGGCAAAGTTTTCTCTTCTAAGTAACTAGCTAAGCCGTCGTTGTTCTGGATTCGTGTGGCATTTAAGGCAATTATTAAGTCGCCTTCTTGGAGCTTGCCATTTGTTGGACCGTTTGGGTTAATAGCCGTCTGCCCCGTTCCACTGGGAATCCACACTCCGTAGGTAACGTTTAGATGCTGTTCCTGTGCCAAGTCATAGTTCATATCCAAAACTTGAATCCCCAAATACGAATGACCAGAATAAGAACCTGTTGCAACGAGGGAGGGAATTTCCCGCAAAATTGTACTTGACGGAACAGCAAATCCCACGCCCTGAGAGTCAGAAACAATAGAGTTGGTGATCCCTATAACTTCGCCAAGTGCATTAAGCAGTGGACCGCCTGAGTTGCCGGGGTTAATTGGAGTACTGGTCTGGATGAGGTTGGCGATAGCGAAGCTTGAAGTGAAATCAGCCTGCTCAGAACGGCCCAATGCGCTAACCACGCCTGTAGTAAGTGAACCGACAAGTCCATAGGGGTTTCCTATGGCGATAACTTCGTCGCCTACCCGAAGACTGGAAGAGCTCACTATGTTAAGAGGCTTCAATTCATCAGCAGGAGCATTAACGGAGACTACGGCTAAATCGGAGTAGGGGTCTTTTCCCAAAACCGTAGCAGCGTAGCCGTTGCCATCTGAGAAAGTGACGCTTAAAGAGATTGTGCTCTCGACTACATGGTAATTCGTGAGAACGACCATTTTGCCCGAATAATCATAGACAAAACCTGAACCTTGAACGCCGCTACTGTTGCTCAACGCGCCTTCGATCAGCACCACGGAAACACTCGTGTTCCCATAGATATCTACCAAAGAATTCCCGTTCTGGAAGATAGTTATGGTTTGGTTGTCGATGGTTTGGTTCCGGGGTCCGCTGATGGAGGCGATTTGGCTCTGCAAATCAGAAAGTTGCCCTTTTAATTTTGTAATTTGCGTTGTGTTAATGTAATATGTGCCTAAACCGCCAACGAGCAAACCTAAGGCGAAAAGTACAACGAAAACGCTTGCAGAAGCTTTACTTGAAGCCTTGCGGCTGAAACGGAGCATAGCAGATTAACCTCTGAACTATGCTTTCTGCTCTGGGTATAGATAAAAGTATTCCCACATTCGCCCACAAGGTCCAGGCGCTAATTAACTATTACTTTCTTCGGTCTATAAGGTCCAACGCGTCAGGTCCAGTGCCGATGAAAGTGACAGGAACGCCAGTTCTGATTTCAACTTCCTTCACAAACGTCTTTGCGTCGGTTGGTAGATCATTGAACGATCTTTTTCCTTGGCAAGCGGGGAAAATACAGTCAAGTTTTGTCAAAGCGGCTTGGGTGGCTCCGTTGATTTTCGCAGTCTTTTTCGCTAAGTCAAAATCGAATGGTGCACTCCGCCGGTCGCGGCCTGTCCCGGCTGAAATTTCAAACCAACCTCGTTTCTGGGCTTCTTCCTTAGTTATTTCGCCCGGCAGCGGTCCAGCGCCAACCCGAGTCATGAAGCTCTTGTAAACAATAATAACGTCGTCAACTCGAGTGGGACCTACGCCTGCTTCTGAAGCAATCGCGGATGCGCCTGTGTCTCTTCCAGTTACATAAGGGTAACCTCCGCCCAAGAAAAGCGAAAGCATGAAGCCTTGTGTGCCTTCCAGCAGTACTTTTTTGCCTTGGTCTAGTCCGTCGTTAATTTCGGTTATTTCATCTGCCAAGTACGGTTTGAGTTCAGGTATGTCTTTGGCTAGTTTCGCGGTTCGCCTAACTCGTTCCTCTAGCGCGGGTCCTACGCCCCAACCTGTCGTGCCGATGCCTTTGTTGATGGCGCTTGCCTTGTCTTGGGCGCTATGTTTCTCTTCAATTATGGAAGCGTTCTGGTCTACGCCTATGCGGTTTTGGACTTGGGTTAACTCGACTTCCTTGAAGAATTGGGCTACATGCACGTTTGCTCCTGCAGCTATGAGGAGGCGGGTCTTTGAATTAATGAAAGCTGCGGGAACCATGTGAAGAGCGTATTTCTTGTTTTCGTGCCACACAGTGTGTGCAGCGTTAACTGATCCGGTTCTGACGCAAAAGTCCAAGTTGTCTTTGAGGGCGAGGTAGCTGATAATTTTACCTTTGCCTTCATCGCCCCAGAAAGCGCCTACGATAACTGTGCAGGGCATATTAGTTCACCCTTGTAAGGGTCAAGCAGGAATTATTTAAAACTGTTGGCAGACTACAAAAACAAGAAGTGAATGAACCATGCAAATCTTCGGCTATATTTTGTTCGCTGAAAAAATTCAGCCAAATCAGAACCAAAGGGGATTTTTGAAGGAAAAAAATAAAATGAAGCTTAATCTTTTTTGCTGGGTTTTTTATCATCACTCATAAGTTCGGACAGTCGATAGGTTACGTACGCCGAGAAGCTTCGAATGCCCTTTTTTATTGTGTATTCTTCTTTGACTTTGAGCCATTCGTTGAAGAAGTAGTCGTAGATTTCTGCCTTTACAGTGATGCTTTTGAAGCCATGTTTTGGCATGTTGAATGTCCCCCGTGCCCATCGTATTGTACGGAACTCTCACTATTTAAGGTTTAACTTTGCTGAGGGTTTCCTTCTTTGATGTAACAATTGTGGTGAACAATTCGTATGTAACATTCGTGATGCAATAAACGTTTATATTACGAAGTACGGTAAAGTACGGGGATACCTAAAAGGAGGATTACTCGTGCCGCGAAAAGGCTACAGAACAATCTGCGTAACGGACGAAGTCTACCAAAGCATCCAGAAGAAAGCAAGAGAATCTAAACGGACGATACCAGAATACATCGTGCACTTGCTGGAAAGCGATGGTCCCTCAAAAGAAGAAACAACAAAGTGATTTTCGAGGGAAACCCCTTAAAGGCACAAACGGGAAATCAAAGAAATGATTTCATTTTGGGGAATTCAGTCTCGAGGGTAAATCCTTCGTAATCAAGCTGAGGAAAGCGTAACTTGCCGATGGGGATTACTCAATCTAATGGGCAAGTCGCCAAAGCTAGACTTGTTTGTGACTGATGCGGTTCGTTAATCGGAATCTTATTGATGCGTAATGGCTAAGCTAAGGCGCAAGGTAACAAACTGGCAATTTGTCGAAGCCAAACCTGAAGCTACTTATCTTTAACGCTGTAGATACTCAAAGAAAGTTCTATTTGTTTTGACGTTTGTTAGCTTCTTTGTCGATCTTTTCTAAAAGTCGCGTAACCCGTTTTCCGCGCCTATTTTTTTCCAACTCACTGATGCTTTCTTGGGCATGACAAATGGAGTCCACGATTATGCCAGTTTCTTCGTCGTAAATGACTGGGTAAACGCGGCAACCTGAAGGTCTAGAAACGTAAACTTCGCATCGCCGTTCCTTTTGGTTGTAGAAGACGCAGTGTCCTTGATAGTTACGGAGAAGAAAGTATCCATTTCTATCGAACCTTGCAAACGATTCTCGATTATGGCCTTTTTTTTCTAGCCGTGTGATGTCTTGTTTGGTGAGGAGCATGTCGGTTTCTTGGCAGCAAACTCCGCAGCGTATGCACCGCATAAGTGAATAGGTATTAGGCTTGTATTTCAGGTTTTTCAGAAGATGGGGTTTAGTCGACTATGTCCATGAGATTTATGTTAAGCAGTTCAGCCCAGGCGACGTTTCTGAGCGGAATGAGCGTGGTTTTGTGGTTGCCGTAGGGAGTGTATTCTACGAGGTTTGCTTTTCCAAAGGTGTCTTTTCGGATGCTGGTTAAATGGACGTTTACAATGACTGCACCGTCTTTGAGGTGTAGGTTAACGTTTTTGCCCACGAATGATTTCGCGCTGTTTAAACTAAAACTTTCCATGTGTTTTTACCACTCCATGTCTTTGTCTGCTATGTTTCTCCAGCATTTTTGGCAGATGGGAAATTTTTCGCCTTTAATCATGATGTATAGCTTTATGTTTTCGCTGTTGCAGGCGTCTTCCCATGGGTTTTCACAGTGTTCCAAGTTTTTTGCCTCCTATTGTTAACGTTTAGTTTCATCGGTCAAAGTTGCTTTTAAGGTGCGTCTAGAACCAACTATACAGCACATGGGGGAGAGGTCAGTTAAAGTGAACCCTTTATGCTTAAACGTCAATCTATTACGGTTAATTTCATGGGTTACATTTTATTCATCGATACAGTCAGCCTAATTCTTCAACTTGCCAATGCGCTCCTTTATTTTGGGAATTCTGGGCTAAGAATAAAAAGAGTTTCGTCTGGGTGGTTTTGTAATGCTGGCTGCAATAGCCATTCACCTAACAATTATTCTAGCAATTATAGTACCTTCGTTCATAATTGATTTGGTTCCCAAAATTCTTTCGGATCCAGCAAGCATGATTAGAGTTTTGTGCCTCGTTCAAGCAACATCTGGCGCATTCGCTGCAGGTTTAGGCATTTGGATGATAGGAGCTTGGCAACTTAGAAAATTAAAAGTCTATTCCCATAGCTAAAGTAATGCCAACATTTCAAGGGTTTGAGTAGAGTCTGAACCGGCGGCATTTCATTAACGGTCGCCTTAAATGCTTGGCTAACTTCGCTTGCTATAGGTATTTTACTGTACTTTGCTCTTAACTGGAATCTGCTTTTCTAACAGAAAAAACTTGTCAAACTTGAATTATCTCGGGGGAAATACTTTCTTTGGTCACTTTCAGCAACGCAACGGTTGGTTTGCAAAGGAAGGGCGGCTCTGGATTCGTAGGGCTTCCTGGGTTAATGAAGAGCGTTTTGCCTTCCCATTTTATGCTAGAGGTGTGAGTGTGTCCATAAACAAGAACATTGAATAAATTCGTCTTGGCGAGCTCTCGCATTTTGCTCAGATCATTAATTGAGCCGGCGTCGTGGGTTACGCCTATCTTCCAGTCAAACAGCTTAAACGAATTAACAGTTGGCAATGCGCCGCTAACTTGTTGTCCATCCATGTTGCCGTGAACCGCCAAAACAGGTGCAAGCGCTTCCAGTTCATCAATAATTGACATCTCGACTAAGTCGCCAGCGTGTATGATGTAGTCTGCGTTTTCGAAGATTTTAAAAACCGATTGGGGAATAACTTTTGCGCGAGACGGCACGTGTGTATCGCTGATTAGTCCGACTATCTTGTAGGGTCTTAGGGGGGGTAATGTACGGGGAAGTTGCGTTTGTCCAATAGCCATGATTATTTGCCCCGAGTGTAGGGTGCTGTTGCATTTGAATACGTGTTTGATGTTATAAGTCTTGACTTTCAAACGAGAGTTGTTTACAGTTGTTATAGTGTTGATGCAACAGCAAGTTGTTATAAACTTTCTACATCGTAATAGTTATTCAGAGTGTCCTGAAGCCATCAAACGGTTTGGCGGATCAGGCGTTAACGAAGCGCGGAAAGTCCCCAGTCCCTCATCCCCTCTTCCCCAGTAACATTTTTCAGTTCCGCGTATAATTAACGGCTGCGATCCGCCAATCCATAGTTTTGGACGCCAACTACAAACTCAACCTTTTTCAATTGCTGTTTTAGGCGCTACTTTTTTATCGCCCATTAAATTAATAAAGAAACCATAGGAGGCATTGCCATGAAAGTTGTTGCATTCAACGGAAGCGCCCGAAAAGACGGAAACACTGCCATACTCATAAATCACGTCCTTAAAAGAATAAAAGCTGAAGGCATCGAAACCGAACTCGTACAGCTGGCGGGACAAAAGATACACGGCTGCACCGCTTGCAGAACCTGCTTTGAAACAAAAAACCAAACCTGCGCCATCGCCGACGACAACGTAAACACCTACATAAAAAAATTGGCAGAAGCCGACGGAATCATTTTGGGGTCGCCGACGTATTTTGCGATGATGTCTCCCGAAATGAAGGCGCTAATAGACCGCGCGGGCTTCGTTGCTCGGGCAACTCCTGACATGCTTAAGTATAAAGTTGGAGCAGCAGTCGTAGCAGTTAGGCGTGCAGGTGGAATGACAACCTTTGACGCGATTAATCACTTCTTCCTAATTAACCAGATGATCATCGCAGGCAGCAACTACTGGAACATCGGCGTCGGAAACAAGAAAGGCGACGTTGAAAATGACTCTGAAGGCGTTGAAACCATGGAAACCCTCGGCAAAAACATGGCATGGCTGCTTAAGAAAATAAAAGCTTAGGATTGCATGACGAGTTCTATGCCAGGTATCTTCTTCCTCTCGTAAATCATATCCATTATTTTGGAAAAGCCTGTAATCCATACCAAATAGATAGCTCCAATTACAATCCAAACAGGAAGAATCTGATAAGTAATCCCTTTAATGGCCATGCCTGCGCTTACCAAGTCAAATAAGCCCACATAAGCTAGGGTGGCCGTGCTTTTTGTCAAAGAACAAAACTCGTTGGTCCAAGATGGTATAACTATTCTGAGGGCTTGTGGCAGAATCACGTGGCGAAGCGTTTGGACTTTTGACATTCCTGTTGATAGGCCTGCTTGCATTTGATCTCCAAGTATGGTTTCCATGGCGCCTTTCATGTAGCCTTTCTGGTAGCCAGCACTGTTTAATCCAAAAACTAAGAAAGCCAAAAAATAATGGTCTATTTGGACGTTGAGTATTGCAGGCACGGTGTAGACTGCTAAAAATAGTTGAACAAATAGCGGGCTTCCTCTGAAGATTTCAACGTATACGGCGATGGCTCCTTTAGCAAGTTTTCCCCCATAAATGTCGCCAATTGCCAGTAGGGTCCCCAATATCAACCCCAACAAGACTCCGAATAGTGTAATTTCTACTGTCAGGAGAAGCCCTTGAACTATCCAACCTTGGTATATGGGGTTGAGGAGGAATTCAAACATCAATTATTCCCTAGTGGTCCGATTTATGATTCGTGTCATGAATTGTTTGGCGCGATCAGTATTTGGTGCGTTAAAGAACAGGGATGGAGGTCCTGTTTCGACAATTTTGCCCTCATCGTAGAATATCATTTCTTCCGCGACTTCGCGGGCAAACGGCATTTCATGGCTTACAATTAGCATAGTTGTCCCTTCCTTCGCTAAGTCGCGCAGGGTATCGATGACTTCTCCAGTAAGCTCGGGGTCTAAGGCTGAAGTTGGCTCATCAAGCAGAATAATATCTGGGTTACGAGCAATCGCTCTGGCTATGCCCACCCGCTGAGCTTGTCCACCAGACATTTGAGCAGGATATTTGTTAATGCAGTCTGTGACTTTCACTTCTGTCAAAGCAGCTAACGCTCGTTTACGTGCTTCTTCCTTTGGCAGTTTTAGCACTTGCCGAAGCGCCAACTCAACGTTACCTAAGGCGGTGAGATGACGGAAAAGGTAAATGTGCTGAAAAACGAATCCGATTCTTGCGCGAGCCTTGTTCAGGTCCGCACCGGGTTTAGTTAAGCATTCGGCGCCAAGATAGATTTCGCCTTTGTCTGGAATATCAAGCATAGCCATGCAGCGGAGAAACGTGCTTTTTCCTGAACCGCTGGGTCCAAAAATCAGTTTAATGTCGCCTTTTCTGATTTGCAATGAAACGTTTTTGACTGCTTCAACCACCTGTTTGGGTGTCTCACCGCATGAGTCTGCCTCTTTCTTCTTAATTTTGCTATGGTAGGCTTTGTATACGTTTCTTGCTTCCATTACGAGGTCTGTCATTTTTCTACAACCCTATTTTTTTCTTTCGCTTGTTTCCCCACCTGTCTAGGGAGAAGGCTATGGGGAATGTTAGTGCAATGTAAAGGACTGCGGAGAGAACGAATGGGGTGACGAAGTCGCCGGGGGGGATACTTTTGAGCTGTATGGCTTTCGTCATTAATTCCGCTAAACCTATAACATAAACATATGCTGAATCCTTAATGAGCAGTGCGTATTCGCTGCCTAGTCCTGCTGTTGAGTAGTTGAAGACTTGTGGGACCATGATATGCCAGATGGCTCGCCATTTTGAGAGGCCTATGGAGACTCCGGCGATCATTTGTTCGTCGCCGACGCCACGAATTGCTCCTCTGTAAATTTGTGATTGGTTTGCTCCACTTCTTAGGCCCAAGACGAAGGCGGCAACAAAGAAAGCGTTGCTGAATGGGAATGGGAATATGGGTCCTAAACCGAAGTAAAAGAGCAGCATTAAAACGATTTCCGGGACGCCGCGAAATACTTTTTCGTAGGCACTAACTAGGAAGGCGACTTCTTTTTCGTATGCCCTGACAAACGCTAAGGGCAATCCTATCGCTATCCCGATTAAGAAAGAAAGGACAGAAATGGAAAGAGTGAGTGGCACTCCTCCCAAAAGGAAGGTTAACTGTTGCCAAACGTCCAAAACTAATCACGTTTGCTCAGTACGCGTTCCATTTTGCCCGTAGTTGGTCGATTGTTCCGTCAAAGATTAGCTGGGCTATGACGCCGTCCATTTTATCCAAGAGGGTGTGTGAATTCTTTGCAACGACGAATGCTACGGGGTAGTATGGGTGGCTGTAGATTGGGCTAATTTGTATTCCTTGAGCTTTGAAATCGTTGATCCAGTTTGTGGTGATTGGGGTTTCAGCGTATACTGCTTGGACGCTTGGGTTCGAGCTGACCATATCTTGGAATGGTGTTGCTGAGTCAGTCCAGGTTCTCATTGACACTCCTGCAGCTTGCAGTTCGCTTACCTCGACGTTTCCAGATTGGACGCCAACGGTGATTCCTAAAGTTTTGAGTTCCGCTAGCGATGTTAGGGTGGTTATGTTTTTGGCTGCTTTGGTGCTGTCGAGCATTACGACTTGTCCTTGGGTTGTGCTGTGGGGTAAGGTGAAGGAGACTTGGTCTAGACGGTCAGCAGTTACTGAGAAACCACTTACACCCATGTCAAGTTGTCCATTTTGGACAGAGAGGATGATGTTGTCAAATCCCACTTCATTCCACTGAATGGTCAGGTTGAGTCTTTTTGCGCATTCATTTGCGATATCCACTTCGAAGCCGACGATTTCATGGGTGACAGGGTCACGTTCTTGATAAGGCGGCCATGTCGGGTCAGTGCCAACGCGTATGACATGTGTATTCTGGATGTTTGTCCACACGGTGTCGGTGGTTGACGAGGTTTTAGGCACCAAAAATGGGCTTGCTACTAAGCCGATGCCAAAACCAATTACCAACATAACCACAACTAAAATGCCTGTTAATTTTTTTGCCATTTTAACTCCCCTCCCCTATTTTCGGGGGTTTAGGTATTTAAAGTTAAGCATTATCGAGAAACTTGGGAGAATTTTTGCTAAAAAAGGCCACTTTATACAGATTTATGTAGATAATGTTCTTTGGATGTACGATAATCGAACCGACTTTTCGCCCGGGTGAGGTTAAGATTTTCTGTACATAAAAAGAAAAGAAATTGGGTTATTAACCCAAGATTGCTTTTAAGTCTTGGTCGGCGGTCGTTATGGGCATGATGTTGAAGTTGTCCACAAGAACCTTGAGCACGTTTGGCGTTATGAATGTTGGTAGGCTGGGTCCCAGTCGGATGTTTTTGACTCCCAAGTACAGTAGCGAGAGCAGAATTGCAACCGCTTTTTGCTCGTACCATGACAGAATCATCGACAAAGGTAACTCGTTTAAGCCCACGCCAAAAGCCTTCGCTAACGCTTGGGCAATCACGACAGCTGAGTATGCGTCATTGCACTGTCCTATGTCGAGTAGTCTTGGGATGCCGCCTATGCTGCCAAGGTCCTTGTCAAAGAACCGGAATTTGCCGCATGCCAATGTAAGCACAATTGTATCTTTGGGTGCTTTCTCGACAAATTCGGTGTAATAGCTGCGTCCGGGTTTGGCTCCGTCGCATCCGCCTACCAAGAAGAAGTGCTTGATTTGCCCTTTCTTAACGGCATCTATGACCGCGGGAGCTACTCCTAGTACTGCGTTTCTAGCGAAGCCAACAGTGACGACTTTTCCAATAGTGTCTTCTGGGAATCCAGACATGCTTTGAGCTTTCTCAATGACCTGGGAGAAATCGTCCCCTGGAATGTGTTTGACTCCTGGCCAGCCGACGGGTCCCGAGGTGAAGATGTTGTCTTTGTATTTTTCCACGGGTTTTTGGATGCAGTTGGTAGTCATGAGGATTGCTCCTGGGAACGCTGTGAACTCGCGTTGCTGGTTTTGCCATGCTGTGCCATAGTGGCCGTAAAAGTGCTTGTACTTTTTCATTCCCGGGTAGCCGTGTGCTGGGAGCATTTCGCCGTGTGTGTAAACTGTGATGTCTTTGCCAACTGTCTGCTTCAGAATCGCCTCCAAATCTTGGAGATCATGACCTGAAACAAGAATTGCTTTGCCCTTCTTAGCGCCCAGAGGAACCTTTGTTGGAACAGGGTGACCGTATGCTTCGGTGTTTCCAGCGTCCAGCAACTCCATTGCGCGAATGTTGATTTCGCCACATTTCAAAGCTAACCCGACAAAGTCATTGATGCCAAGCGACGCGTCTAGGGTGGATGCAAAGCCTTGCTCGATAAATTCGAATATGCGGTCATCTTTCTTGCCCAAACGGTACGCATGATAAGTGTAAGCCGCTACACCTTTGATACCGTAAATCAAAAGCCAATGTAACCCACGCAAATCGGCGTTGCCCACAGAGTCAGCTTGGATTCCGTACTGCTTAGCTTGCTGCACCATGCCCGGCAAAGTTTTTTCCAAAGTCAAATTTGCAGCTGCACCAAACTCAGTTTTGCCTCCTGCTCCAGCTACTTTCTTTTTGAGTGCTTCTCGCGCTTCGATGGTCCATTCCAGATAGCGAGCGACCCGTACGGGATCAAAATTCACGTTTGTTAACGTGGCAAAAGCTGCTTCTGCAATGAATAAGTCTATTTTCTCGTCCTTTACGCCGACTTTTCTTGCTTCTATGGCAACCAACGACAAACCCCTCAACGCATAAATCAGCAGGTCTTGGAGTTTTGCCACCTCAGGAGATTTTCCGCACACGCCAAAAGTTGAGCAACCTGTTCCTTGGGCAGTTTGTTCACATTGCCAACAGAACATGTCAGTTTCAGTTTTAGTTTGACTCATAACACTTTTCACCTTAACTTAAATTATGATTGGGTTGGGCGCAAATAGCAGTTGTCCCGCATATATCAGGGATTTAGAAAAGCTGCAATGACTTTATGCCCAACTATACTGAAAACGCTATGATTTAACAGTTTTGCTGAATAACAAAAATTGGCCTCTTTGGGCTTAAGTTTCGTTCTTGAAATAACTTTCCAACAGCCGCCTCATGCCCCTGCGCGTGATTTCAGATAACGTTGATGGGCTAATTCCCAGTTTCTCCGCTAACTCAACTGTGTCAATCTTGCGAGGATAATCGAAGAAACCACCTTTCAGCGCAAGCCAAAATATGCGCTCCTGCTTCTCCGTCAAAATGCCTGCTTTCGGCTCGAACTTGCCCATCTTCAGGACATTCACCTTCAAGCTAGCGGCCTCCATGGTAGAGATTATTCTCTGGAAGGCTTCGAAACTAGGGACCATGAAATTGTACATGATGGTATAATCCGCTACGCTTTTTCCTGATACCAAGAATGCGTCGCAGGATAGAATGGTGTGGCAGACGCCGCATCCTTCGCTTTCCAACCAAATAGAGGATCTTTCTTCGCCTTTTCCCTGAACTATTGCTTTGAGTTCTGCCGGAGGATTTTTGATTAGTTTAACCTCAGCGGGGTCTAACTCAATCAGGTGCTTGACAGAGGTTGGATTTGAACTTCGAATGTCCGTAACTTTAAGGTGTCGAAGGCCAAGAGGCGCAAGGCGTTTAACTATAGCGCACTCTTTGTTCTCAACTTCCAAAACAACATGTAGGGGTTTACGCCACAGGTCCTTCATTTAGGGCACACTGTATTTGAAGAAAGCTCTCAAGATATTTGTCCATTTTGTCTCAGCCTGAGTTAAGAGATAGGAATAAGTTAATTGACAGCTGATTTCTTGACCAAATCAGTGTTTGCTTGTTTTTCCAATTGGAGTTCGCAATTTCCTCAACTTGGTTTCTCAAAAGGGCATAAGAAGTGTGCCAGACATCTCGGAAAGCAGGCTGGGGAAACAGGGATGACGAAGATTTTGGGTCTTAGCACAAATCGGTGGTTAAGGGGATTGATTGCTGTTTTTTGCTTAGTCGTTTTTATTTCCTTGTTTGTTCCTCAAACATGTTTGGGGCAAACAGGCAACTTGACTGCAGTTCAAGACAATGATAAAGCCACAGACGTGGAGGTACTGCAGGTAATTCCGTTGATTTGGCTTCTGCTTCCTGTTGCTGCGGTGGCAGCTTACTTTCTTGAACGGGCATCAACAAAGATGGCACCCTCCAAGTCCACGTGGTATCCAAAAAGGATCCTTTTTTCAACTTTTTGATTCAGTTCTTTCCGCAGGTTATCTTTGAAAACATGCTTTTTATGGCTCTGGTTTCCAGTAAGGGCTAAATACGACAAAGGCATTCTCGGTTGATAATCACAGAGGACGGACACTAAATGGAAGACTTCTACGACCTCGTTCTCAAACTAACCCAAGCCACACGTAACCATGAACGTTACCGCGATCAAGAATGCATAAACATGATTGCCAGCGAAGGCATCAAATCGCCCGCCGTCAAAGAAATGCAGGCTTTCGCTTCAGATTTGGAGGGTAGGTATGCGGAAGGCGAAAACGACCTTTTGGGTCACGTCAAAAAACGGTACTATCAGGGCCAGAAGTATATGTCGCCCATCGAGGATTACGCTACCGACCTCATGAAGGGCCTTTTTAAGGCTGAATGGGCAGACGTGCGCATCGTCTCAGGTACACACGCGAACCTCGCCACTTTCAAGGGTTTAAGTTCTTCGTCAAAAAACCGCAAAATGGTCGTCACCCCACTAAGCTGCGGCGCTCACATCAGCCACGACTACACGGGCTTAGCTGGCTCCGTCCTTGGCATAGAGGACATTAACCACGTTTACAACATCAACGAAATGAACATCGACCCCGACCGCTCCGCAGATGTCATCCGCGCTGCAAAACCCGGGATCGTAACCTTCGGTGGTAGCCTTTTCCTTTTCCCCCACCCAATTAAGGAGCTTAAGGAAGTCTGCGACGAAGTAGGCGCGTACGTCGTTTACGACGCATCCCACGTGCTTGGGCTGGTTGCGGGCGGCGTCTTCCAAGACCCACTCCGCGAAGGCGCAGACTTCATTTCATCTTCCACCCACAAGACTTTTCCTGGACCCCAAGGCGGCGTCATAATGAGCAACGGGCCAACGACTCCACGGATGGAGAAAGCCATCAAAAAGGTTCAGCACGCAGTTTTCCCGCTTAGCGCGTCAAGTACGCATCTTGGCAGGTTGCCGGCTTTAAGCATAGCCGCATTAGAAATGAAGCTGTTTGGCAACGATTTAGCCAAGCAAATCGTCAAGAACGCTCAGACCGCAGGGCAATATCTCTACGAAAACGGCGTGAAAGTTCTATGCGAACACAAGGGCTTCACTCGTAGCCACCAAATCGCTGTGGACATCCGAGCTTTCGGGGGCGGCAACAAAATCGCTCAGGACCTCGAAGACGCAAACATAATCATAAACAAGAACCTGCTCCCATACGATGACCAAAGCAGCAAAGGCGACCCCTCAGGCTTACGCGTCGGCTTCCAAGACGTAACCCGCCGAGGCTTCAAAGAAGGCGACGTTAAACACTTCTGCGACCTAATACTCGACGTAATCAAGGCTAAACGCAAACCAGCCGAAGTCCAAAAAGACATCATCAATCTCAGGAAAGAATTCAGCCAAATCAAATACGGATTCCAAAACGTCGAAGAAGCCTTAGTCTATATCAAAAAACTCTAAAACCGAGCAAACCAAACCTTTTCTTCTTTTCCCCAAGTTTTTGAGCTAAACGTTAATAAGCTAACCAGCGCCTTTTTGGAAAACGACTGCCAATGGTTGACTTCCTCCTAATCGCTGTGCCAGTAATCCTCGTGTTAGGGACGGTTCTGTTCATTCTGCTTCCAAGGTACGGACCCCATTACACGTCGCGGCTTACGTGCCCCAATTGCAAGAAGCAATTCAACTACCACTGGGTCCCAGGAGCAAGCTACCTATCACTACGGTACGGCAACAAACGCAAACTGAACTGCCCCTACTGCCATCAACAATCAATGTTTGAAATAGCGCACACAAGAATTAGCAAACCGAAGCACAACTCAGTTGCTAAATCTTAGGCACCCAAATGTGCTCAGCTAACTGTTTTTTTTGCAGATTGCTTTATGATTTCCTTGGGTATCGTGCTTAAATTCTAGATGGTCAATACCACTTCAAGGAGCCACCCAAAGTGAAGGTACTGCTAAACGACGGTTTAGAAAAAGAAGGCCTACAACTATTCCAGCAAGCAGGATTAGAAACCGACACCAAAAAACGCGACCCAAATGCGCTCGTCGCTGAAATTGCAGAGTTCGACGCCTTGGTCGTGCGAAGCGCTACTAAAGTCACCCGCGAAGTCCTCGAAGCGGGCGCCAAAGGCAAACTCAAAATCGTGGGCCGCTCAGGCGTAGGCTACGACAACATCGACGTAGAAGCCGCTTCAGAATTTGGCGTCGTCGTTAAATCCGCGCCTTATGGGAGCACGAACGCGGTTGCTGAACTTGCCATGGGGATGATTCTTAGCATTTCCAGAAACATCCCTCAGGCGCATCAAGCTCTGAAGAGCGGCTTCTGGAGCAAAGACAAACTCAAAGGTAGAGAACTCGCCTGCAAAACTTTAGGTTTATTGGGCTGCGGCAGAATCGGGCAGAAAGTCGCCCATTTGGCTCGCCGCGGCTTTGACATGGAAACCATCGGTTACGACATACGACCTTGTCCAGAATCAGGCATAAAATTCTTGCCTTTAGAGGAGGTTCTCAAAAAAGCCGATTACATCAGCATCCACACAGGCGGCAAAGAATGCTTAATTGGCGAAAAAGAACTCGCCCAAATGAAACCAACCGCATATGTCATCAACACTTCCCGTGGCGCAAACATTGACGAAGCTGCATTTTACAAGGCTTTGAAAGAGAAGAAAATCGCTGGGGCAGCCATCGACGTTTACCGCGAAGAACCTAAAGGGGAAGGTGCCAAATTCCAAAACAAACTCCAAGAACTCGATAACGTAGTTTTTACGTCGCACTTGGGGGCTTCAACTGTAGAGGCTCAACGCGAAACATCTATGGAAATAGCTAGGGTCGTTTCGGGGTACTTGCTGGGAGGAGATTTCACAAATGCCGTTAACGCGGGCGAAAGCATTGAGCTGGAAGAGAAGCCAGTTTACACATTGTTCATTCACCACCGTGATGTGCCAGGAGTCTTCGCAAACATCGACAAGGTTCTAGCCGACAACGACATCAACATACGCGCGAACTATTCACGGCAAATCGGCAAAAGCGGCTTCGCCATCTCAGTCTATGTGATTCACAAGAAGGTTACATCTAAAACGGTTGAGGTTCTCAGGAAAGTACCAAACGTCTGCGACGTAAGAACATAATTATTTCATTTTTGAGATATGAAAAAGAAAAGTCAGGGAAAAGTTTCCCTTTTCCATTTCGGATTTTCTTTGTTTATTTTTTGGTTGTTATGGAGTGTACTCTTGTATGAAGGCGCCGTGCCAAGTGTGGTACCAGACTTGTTCGTTGTAGCCGTTGACGCTTAGCATACCGTAGATGGTTCCGTTGCTTAGGACTTCGATTGTGTAATATCCGTAGAATGTTGTAGTGTCACCGACTACAGTTCCTCTTAGATAGTTGTTGAGATATTGCTGGCGGTTGACTTCGCGGTTGATTCATTCACTGGCATCTTTGCTGTTGGTATCGTCTCGATTCCCATCATATTGGTGCTCATCACACTGTACTTGGTGTTCCACATCATGTTCGGACCCATCTCGGCACTCACTGATCCAGTGACTTTGTCGACCTGCAGTTCAAAGGCTCCCATGCCGGTGTTTTTCTCAACGACTTGCACGTAGAAGTTCTGCGTGTACTCTTCAACTTGACCGACAGCTAAGTTGGGATTGTTTAATTGTCCTACATAGTTTTGTGCAATGGTTACTGCTTTGGTTACGTTGATTTGGGTTGTGGTGGTTGGGGTTGCAAGTACATATCCGGCGCGGTTCATCACGCCGCAGCCTTCCCCGTAAACTTTAGTTGGGTAGATTGGGGTTATTGGCTGGGTCGGTTCTGTTGGAGCAGTTGGTTGCGTGTAGATGTAACCGTTTCCGCCCATCATACCATGTCCACCCATCATTCCGCCCGCGTAACCGTAAGTGCCTGCAACGCTTATGCTATGAGTCGCGTAGGTTCCAGTTGTTATTCTGTTCATATATGCGTAAGCTGAAGCAGTAAACATCGCCGCCGTAACAACTGCCAAGGCAACTATTGTGAATATTTTCAAGTTTTCATTCATTTCACCTTTACTTACCATAATAGGCTGCGAACGGTATAGTAGTTGGCTGAAACAATCTTGAAACAGTTTTGAAACATCCCAAAGTAGGCTCCAAACATGATGGCGAAACCAGTTTTGAGAATCAGGAAAAGAACAGGAGCGGGAGATTCTATATTAGGCGCCTTATCAAAGTAGAGAGCCGATGAAGCTCGGGGTTTTGTTTTCAGGCGGCAAAGATTCCACACTTGCACTGCACAAGGCGGCGGAGAAAGAGGCGGTAGTCTGCCTAATTACTGTGCAATCAAAAAATCCCGACAGCTACATGTTCCATACACCCAACATTCAGTTGACGACACTTCAAGCCCAAGCCCTTAACTTGCCATTGGTTGTAAAGGGGACTGATGGCAAAAAAGAGGAAGAGCTTGTGGATTTGGAGGCTGCAATTTCTGAAGCTGCAATGCGTTTTGGCATCGAAGGCGTTGTCACTGGCGCTGTTGAGTCTGTTTATCAAGCCGAACGGGTGCAGCGAATTTGTCAGCGCCTTGACCTATGGTGCTTCAACCCCCTTTGGAAGAAGAACCAGCAGGCTCTATTAGAGGAGTTACTGGAGAAAGACTTCAGAGTAATCATCTCGGGGATCTTTGCTTACCCGCTGGATGAGAAATGGCTCGGGAAAGAAATTGATCCTCAAATCATTAGGCGACTGCTTGCTTTGCAAGGAGAATTCGGAATCAGCCCTTCTGGGGAAGGAGGCGAAATAGAAACTACAGTCCTTGATTCTCCCATGTTTAGGCAGAAAATTGAAGTTGTTAACTCCTCTGTTAAAGCAAAAGGTAACTCTGGGGTTTTCGGTATTAATCAGGCGGAGTTGGTGCCGAAATGATTTTGGTTGTTGACATGAATTGCAAGAAGGATTCGTTGGGATACTACGAGTTTGTTTTGCCGATCCTTGCAATTGCTCAAGAACTGGATTCCTGTGTAGTGAGGCATTATTCTGAGGTAACAAACGCAGACATCAGCAGTTGCGAAAAGGTAATTCTTTCAGGCACACCGCTAAAAGACAACGCCACTCTAAACGAGCCCGAGAAATTCAGTTGGCTACAGGAGGTGGATAGGCCCGTTTTAGGGATTTGCGCCGGCATGCAAACTATCGGCGTAGTCTTCGGATTAGTGCTAACGCGCTGCCTAGAAATTGGCATGACCCTGATGACAACCCAAAGCGGAAACCCCTTGTTCTCGGGACCGTTCAAGGCGTATTCATTGCACAACTACTGTGTAGAGTCTTCAGACGAATTCGAGGTCCTGGCTGAAAACGAAAAATGCGTGCAAGCCATAAAACACAAACAAAAACCCATATACGGCGTGCTGTTTCATCCTGAAGTAAGGAACTCAGAGATTTTGAAACGTTTCATAGCTCTGAAATAAAAAATAAGTTAGATTTTTGTTGCTTCCACTTCTAGCCGCATCATTTTTACGTGAATGATGCCTGCGTCGTCTGCTGGGTAAGCTTCTATATATCTTCCCGCGATTTCAGCTATGAACAAGTCCCGAAATTCGGCTGGAAGTCTTTCTGTGAACGGCAACCAAGTTGTCCGTATCCAGCCTGCTAAGCCTTCCCAGTTGGGGAACTGCATATCTTTTGGGAAAAGTTCGACTCGTTCAACCCTAAATCCTGCCTCTTTGAGCCAAGGTTTGTATTCTTCAGGACCATAGAATCCATATGGGAAAGAGAAGTTCTTGAAGTATGATTTGCAATCTTCCTCGCTTATGTATTCTTCCACGACGGCAATCATATCTTGGGCATTGCCTTTCCCGGCCATCTGAAATAGAAGTTTGCCGCCCTTGTCAAGACCTTCGTATACGCCAGACAGCACGGTCTGATGGTCAATGATCCAGTGTAAAGCGGAATTTGAGAATGCAACATCAAACTCTTCGCGGAATGTCAGTTCTCTAGCGTCCATTTTTAGAAAAGTCACGTTTGGATAATGGCAATGCGGAAAACTACCCCGTGCAGAAGCTACCATATCTTCGGAGCTGTCCACGCCGACTACCCTTCCATGCGGCAGATAGGTTGAAAGCAGATGAGTGATTTTTCCGTCGCCGCAGCCGATGTCGATAAGTGATTCTGTTCCCTTTAGCCCAAGTTTTGGGATGATTTCTTTAGCCCATTCGTATTGGTTACTTGAATGTTTAGCGTATTCTGCTGCGTTCCAAGAATAATTCTTGTTCGAATCTGCCATTATTGTTCGCCAAGTTTCCAACGAAGTTTTTACCGATATAAACTTTTAGAAGGAGATTTGCTTAAATCGTATAATATACACCCTTATTCTGCTTCCTTAATCAAACTGGTTTTGAGTGAAATGCGGGTCAGATGGTTGAAGGTTCTTTAAGAAGT
>JADGNF010000079.1 GCA_017883615.1 Candidatus Bathyarchaeota archaeon | reverse complement strand
ACATGACTGTGGTTTCTCGGGGGGAGTGTAGTGCTGTGGATGTGTCGAATTTGACGGGGCGGTGCCGGGCTATTGAAAGTAACTATCTTAATCAACTGTCTCGTATGGGTTGGGTTAACAAGCGTCGGGTATCCAAAACTACGAATTTCCGCGCAGTCTCAGAGAAAATGCCAACAAAAACAACTGCTCCAAGATGTGAAGTCATCGAAATAACAAAACCCTTGAACATCAAAAATACCCACGACAACAGTTTCTGAAACGTTTACCCGTTATCGGTCTGTTAGTCGTCTTTATCCCCGGTCAGTCCACAAAGGAACTCGGCAGGGTCATTTTGGGCTGCTCGAAATCCTCTTTTTTACAGCTCGGGCGGTATAAGCTTTCTCTAGGTTTTCTAAGCGACGAGAAATGTCCTCTAACTCTTGGAAAACCCTGTTCAGCTTCTCAGCTGAAACGGTTTCCCGTTTCTTTGATATCTCTTCAATTTTTTCCATTTATAATGCCTGGCAATCTATGGGGCAATTTTATCCAGAGATTGAAGCCTTAACTAATATATGTTCTGAAACAAGTTGTTAAACCAATGTGGGTGCATCTGAGTGGCAACACGCATCAATCTGAGCGGCTCTTGTTTTAGTTTAAGCCTTTCATGATTCGTTGATTGCAAGGGCGAACTAATTTTTTGCGGCACCTCAAAGCTTTCAAACCAGCACCCCAAAACAACCCAATTTAGACCAGTTTAACCCTTTTTACACCGTGGAAAAAGCCCAAATCGGACGCAGAACCCAAGAATCAACGCAAAACAAGCAATTCTGGAAAGGGGGAGGGGGTTAAGTGTGGAGAGCAACAGAGGTAACTAAATTCAACATTACCAAAGTCTCAACGGGCATAACGATTGCAGCACTTCAGGAGCGAAAGTTGGTTTTCTGTTGTTGCGAAGCGTAAGCCTTAAGGCTACAAGATGCCATATTACACAAAGTTGACTTGTAAGAGAGGACGATGTAAAATTAGCCCCAAAAAACGTGCCCCAAGAAACGCAAAAAACAAACGCGGCAGATTCTCAGTTGACCTGCCTGTAGAGATAGACCAAGAAATCGAGTTAGATGTAGTAGATATGAGCCCCAACGGTGAAGGCATAGCCAAAGTCAAAGGCTACTCAGTTTTCATCTCAGGAGCAAAACTTGGCCAACACGTCAAGGCAAGAATTACTCATCTTGACTCCATGTGCGCCGACGCAGTTGTTGTGGCCTAACGTTTAGGCGAAAGCCAGACAGCCGTTGGTTAATGGCGAAGTTTATTAGAATTCATTCCAACATTTTGTTAGAACAGTACTAGGGGAAATTCTGCGCATTGAAAAGTCTCAAAAGTGCTCTCATAATTGGCGAAAAAAACATATTCAGCGAACTCACCCAAATCGTAGCTATCGCCAAACAAGCCAACGCCCTAATGATACAGATGCTCAAAGAACCCCAAAACAAAAAAGTCCTCGATGAATGCATGCAAACCATAAAACAGTTGGAAAAGAAATCCGACAATGTTACCTTCAAAATCGGCGAAGACATCACCACAGGCGCCGTCAGCCCAAACATTATAGATAACCTGCTTACATCTGCCCACTTAGCAGATGACATTGTAGACATTTACTACTACCTGAGCAGAGAAATTTATCGAATGTCAAAAGCCAAATTTCCCTACTCCGAAGCCATAGAAGAAACTGAATGGGCTGCCCTCTTCGAAGGCATGCTGGATTTAGCCGACAAAGCCTTAACCAAACTCAATGAAGCACTTTTGGTTTCTGATTTGAGCCAGCTTCTGCAGCTGCGCAAGGAAATCGAGCTGCTTGAAGAGCAAGGTGACGACATAAAAGACGAAGGCTTCGACCAGCTCTACTGCGAAGCCCCAAACATCCATTATCTCCAGTTTTACCACTACACGGAGTTGCTGCACAAATTCGACGACATACTAGATACTTGCGAAGACCTCTCTGACCTCATAGTATCCATAATCACCTCCATTCTCAAGTGAGCCAAAACATGATACTGGACATTCTCCTTGTTGTTTTGGCTTTTTTGGCAGTTATGCTTGTTGCAGGCAACAACCTCTCCGCATGTGTTGGTCCGGCGATAGGCGCTAGGATTTTTAACAAGAAAACGGGCGCCCTGATGGGTGCAACTGGTTTCTCGGCTGGCTTGCTCCTCCAAGGCTCAGGCATGGTACACTCAGTAGGTGTACTGTTGCCAAACCCAACAGCAACGCTGCAGGCAGAAGCTTTGCTGGTCGCCATAATCGTCTTCGTCATTGCCGACTTAATACGAGTGCCCATGTCACTAAGCATGTCGCTGGTTGGCTTGCTCGCTGGATTATCGATTGCTCATGATTCAACATCAAGTCTGCCTTTCGTGGGTGAAGTTGCATTAATGTGGTTCATCGCTCCGGCAGGAGCCGCAATTATCGCATTCTGCCTAATACGTATCATAAACGGTACAGACCCCAAAAACATCTGGCGCAGAATTCGCACCTACAAACTCCTACTTATTGTGCTGTCGTTTTCAACTTCCTACGTTTTAGGCGCTAACACGCTTAGTTTAATAATTGCGACCGCGGGCTTTAATTTGGCAACCGTAACAGCCGCAGTGGCCGCTATATTTGTAGGATCCTTTTCCTTTAGTGCAGGTGCAATCCGAAGGGTCTCGCAAGAATTTTATCTGATGAGGTACTCGAATGCGACGACAACTTTAATGGTTTCCACGATTCTGGTCGAGTTGGCAACATTTTTCAACATCCCCTTGTCGAATACCCAAACTACTGCAGCAGCGGTTTTCGGTGCAGGTGTCTCCTACAAAACCAAGTTCATCTCCCTAAAACCCTATCTCACCATAGCTGCAGGTTGGGTAATCGCACCGTTGCTTAGCTTAGCAATAGGCTTGCTTCTCTAATGGACGGAAACATTTTGAAGGTTCCATTTCCTATTTAACTTGGCGATAGTTTGCCATTATTCCAATGCAGTAGATGCGGTCGCAAGGTTCATAGGGAGTATGAACTCTGCGTTACGGGCGATTTGAAGCGAAACATAGAGAAAGCTCCGCAATGTTGCGGTGCGCCGATGATAGAAACAATCGAAGATTAAGCACCTGAACACCTTAAAGAATAAAAGAAAAATAACTCACTAACTGTTGACTTTTCATGTCTGAAGTTACGGATGCATTAAAACAACGTCGCAGCATCAGAAAATACCACGACCGCTCGGTCCCAAGAGAAACCCTCCTCCAAATCCTTGAAACCGCAGCATACGCGCCTTCCGCGCACAACGCTCAGCCTTGGCAATTCGTCGTTTTAACCGAACCCGAACAGAAGAATACCCTGGCAGACGCCATGGCACAAGTTTGGCTCAAAGAACTCGAAGATGAACACATACCCAAGAATACCCGTGGGGCAGCCGTTAGCCGCTCCGTAGAACGCTTCACAACTGCACCAGTCCTCATCGTGGCTTGCCTAACGCTGCAAGGCATGGACAAATACCCCGACATCGAGCGAAGGCAAACTGAGCGCGACCTGGCAGTGCAGAGTTTAGGAGCAGCCATCCAAACACTATTGCTTGCGGCACAAGCTAACGGATTGGGTGCATGCTGGTATTGCGCGCCTATTTTCTGCAAACCTGCCGTTCAGGATGCGCTTTGGATTCCTGACAATGTGGAACCGCAGGCAATAATCACCCTCGGATACGCTGATGAGACACCCAAGGCGCCCCAGAGAAACCCCATTGCCGATTATGTACACATGGAGAAATGGGGCAACCCACCTTAAACGCAATCGCTACATGAATAGGCTCAGAATTCTGAACGATAGTCCGCCAATTTTGTGGCATAATTAAATAAAATATGTTAATGTTTCAAGTCTTGAAACTATGCCTTAACCATAATCAGCATCATCTTAAACCGCGAAACCGCCTTAACCGAGTGTGGTTCGCCAACAGGCAACAACGTAGCCATCCCCGCCTTCACCTGAAGTTGCTTCCCCGAAACGGTAACAGCAGCTTCCCCATCAAAAACGTATAGCAGCGCGTCGTAGGGAGCTGTATGTTCGCTTAATCCTTGGTCTGAGTCGAAAGCAAACAGTGTTATTGTTCCTGTCTTCTTGTCGACAAGGGTGCGGCTGACAACGGCGCCTTCCTGATAATCAACCAAACCTGCCAAGCTTTTTGTCTGTCCAACAAGCGGAAAAGATTCGTTTTTTCTGTTTTTAGACATAGCTTTTCGCCTTTTTTAATCCAAGAATATTTCGTGGAACGTGAGTTTAAAATCTATGCTTTCGGCTTTGCTCTCTCTTGGTCCCATAGCCCGAAGACTTCCTCAGCAATTTGAGGTCTGAATTTAAAGATATCCTCGGGCTTCCGCACATAAAGGTAAACCATATAGACTCGCTCGATGCCGCCTGAACGAACAAGCGTGTACGCCGGTTTCTTGGGTAGCTCCAATAAATGGTTCTTGAAAACAGCCTCAAAAATCTCGCCAATCTTCTGCGTTGGGACGTTGTGGTCAAAGCCGACTTCGAACGTGTAGCAGTACATTCCTGGGGCTCTGCCTGTTTTCTCTATTTCGAGGGAAAAGTTTGTTATATCTCTGTCCAGAATCTGCAGGTTACTCACTGATACGGTGTTGTTTGCGCTGGTGAAGACTTTGGTATAGTTTATGGTGATTTCTTGCACTATCCCCTCAACGGTGCCAAGGCGTACGTAATCGCCGACCCTAAATGGGTGTGCTGAAAGCAGGAATATCCCAGCGATGAAGTTGCCGAGGGTTTTCTGGGAAGCGAAACCCACTGCCGCGCCGCCTATTGCTGAAATGGACAGAATCAAATCAGGCGGTAAGCCTCCAATGTCCGCTATTGCGGCAACTGCGCCAAGGAGGATTATGATTCGTGTAGTTATCATCAGGTTGTTTGCAGTGTGGGGCTCCAGTTTGGCTCTTTTGGCGAATCGCGAAAGATAAGTGTTTATGACTCTTTCAATAGTTATGGCCGTTGCTGCAACCACTAAAATTAGTATAACGAGACGCAAATCTAAAAGCCCCAAGAAGCTTTGTGGGGTTGCTGCAGGCGATGGCGTTACACTCATTTATGAAGCACCGTTAGGACTGCTTCTTTTGTAACCTCATGTAT
This sequence comes from Candidatus Bathyarchaeota archaeon, assembly GCA_017883615.1. Classification (GTDB taxonomy): domain Archaea; phylum Thermoproteota; class Bathyarchaeia; order Bathyarchaeales; family Bathycorpusculaceae; genus JADGNF01. The sequence goes on along the minus strand of JADGNF010000079.1, from coordinate 15,617 downwards.
AACCTTTTCGCGTCATCCCAGCGTGACTCCGTAGCGAAAAAACGCTTTCTTTCAACGAGCTGAATCAATTGAAGGTTTCTTAGAAAATTCTTTTATTTGAACCGAAACCTATTGTAGGGTAGGTTGGAGCGCGATTTGGTTGGATAAGGAGAATTCAAGCGGGCTCCGAAAATTCGGGATAGATATTGTCGGCTCTGTTCCATGGGGAACTCACCTTTGTCAACTTTTCCGAACCAAACAAGACCTTATTGAAATCATGATTCCTTACTTTGTTGAGGCGCTTCGAGCAAACGAATTGTGTTTGCTGATCGCTTCTCCACCGCTCGGAGTGGAGGAGGCTGAGAAGGTCCTAAAGAAGGTGATACCTAACTTAGATGATTACATCAAGAAGAATCAAATCGAGATTGTTGCGTTCAATTCGATTTATCTTCCAAGCTGCGGCTTTAGGGCAGAAGCGATTGTTCGTAATTGGTGCGAAAAAGAAGAAGCCGCACTTAGTCAAGGATTCGATGGACTTAGAATAGGGAGTATCCTACCTTTTACTGACAATGAGCTTTGGAATAAGCTGTGGGCAAGGTTTAGCGACTACTCGAAAGCTGTAAACGAAGTTTTCTCTTCTCGCCGGATACTGGACTTCTGCGGGTACCCATTTGAAAAATGTACCCTTAACAACATAATCCAGATTGAATCCCACTACGCAGGCACTTTAATCAAGAGAGAGGGCGAGTGGTTTCTCGTTGAAGATGCGGGAAAACGAAGGAAAAGCGAAGTTCTGTATAAGGACATTATTCAAACCTCTATCGATGGATTCTTCATCGTCAATTCTCAGGGAGATTTTCTCGAAGTTAACCGAGCCTACTCTGACCTGCTAGGCTATAGTCAGGATGAGTTGATGAAGATGTGCATCCACGATGTGGAGATGAACGAGACACTAGATGAAACTATGAAGCATATTCAGAGAATAAGCAAAGAAGGGTACGACCGATTCGAAACACGACATCGAAGAAAAGACAACCAGCCCGTGGACGTTGAGTTGAGCGCCAACTACATCGAAAACGAAGGAGATGGGCGATACTTTGTTTTTGCACATAACGTTACAAAGAGGAAACGTAACGAGGCGGCAATAAGGCAGAACGAGGCTCGGTACCGAGAACTTGCAGATAGCGTTACTGACAGTTTCGTTGCATTGGACAGAGACCTAAAATACGTTTATTGGAACAAGGCTTGCGAAAAAAAGACGGGTATTCCCGCTGAAAACGCAATTGGCAGGCATGTCTTTGAAGTCTTTACCGAAGATAAGGGCATCAGAAAAATAGCTGCCATTTACCTTAGAGTGCTCAAAACCAAGAAGCCAAAAGTTTTCGTTGACGAGTTGACTTTAAACAACCGGAGATTTATCGTGGAAAATCATATTTATCCGTCCAAAACGGGCGTTTCAGTGTTCACTAAAGACATCACACAGCGAATGAGGCTGAAAGGTAAACTTGAAGAATACACTCAAAGGCTCGAAGAACTCGTCAAGAAGAGAACCGAGAAGTTAAAGGCTACGGAACGACTGGCTGCTATCGGAGAGACGGCCGGCATGGTGGGCCATGACATTCGCAATCCGCTGCAAACGATTACGGGCGAACTTTACTTAGTGAAATGTGAGCTAACATCGTTGCCTGATGGAGAAACTAAAAGAAACTTGATGGAGAGCTTAGAGGTTATCGGGGACCAGATGTCTTATATAAACAAAATTGTCGCAGATCTACAGGACTTCGCAAGAGTGTCCAAGCCATCTGTCGAAGACGTTAATTTGGAAAAGACACTCAATGATATCATTTTAACAATTAACGTTCCCGAAGGTATTCGTGTTGCTATTTCTATTCAGGAAGGTTTTCCTAAGTTTCGATCAGACTCCTCCTATCTGAAGCGGATATTCATAAACCTGCTTACTAACGCTGTTCAAGCTATGCCTAACGGCGGGAAATTGTCGGTGAAGGCTAGCTGGTCTGGCGCAATTGTAAAGGTCAGTGTGGAGGATACTGGGCAAGGAATTCCTGAAGAAGCAAAAGAGAAGATTTTCAGGCCTCTGTTTACTACGAAAGCGAGGGGGCAAGGTTTAGGTTTGGCTGTAGTTAAGAAATTAACGAACGCTTTGGGAGGCAACATATGGTTCGAAAGCAAAGTAGGGCAAGGGACGCGTTTTATTGTGGAGATTCCGCTCAGAATTGAGCCGCCTCAGGTGGAGTGAAGAACAGCAGGTTAGACCTGCGTTTTTAGGTTTGTGGTTGTAGACGTCTGATATTTCAATCGCTTCGGTGATTCTCTAAACTTGACTGGAGGTTCAACCTATCGGACGCATGGTTAGAACAGCTTTTTTATGTGAAAATGGCCGCAAACATGAAAACGCTTCGATTGCGGCACTGAAAGGTTTTTATTAGCCGTTCAAACTTAGTTTCGAAACGCAAGTAAGAGTGAACCGTTATGGCACTTCAAAAAGGTGACTTCATCCTAATCAACTACACTGCCAAAGTGAAGGAAACAAACGAAGTTTTCGACACTACAGTGGAAGAAACAGCAAAGCAAGAACGCCTCCAGAAAGAAGGCGAAATCTACGAACCTAAACTAGTAGTGGTCGGCGAAGGCTGGGTCCTAAAGACCTTAGACGACAGCCTAGCAACCATGGAACCAAACACTCCCACAACAGTGGAAATAACCCCTGAGAAAGCTTTCGGAGCAAGAGACCCTGAAAAAGTTAAGCAGGTTCACATTAAGAAGTTGGCGGAAAAAGGCATCAACCCGCAGCTTGGCATGCGCATTGAGTACGGCGGAAAAAACGCAATCATTCGTAGCATGGGCGCAGGTCGTGCACTTCTGGACTTTAACCCGCCGCTTGCTGGAAAGACCTTGGTCTACGACGTTACGGTGAGTAAGAAACTTGAGACACCTGAAGAAAAAACGGGTGCCATTATTCACCGTCGCATTCCAGTCGTGGAAGAAGGCAAATTTAAATTCGGATTCACCGACAAAACCTTGACAATAGACATGCCCGAGGACACTTTCTATTTGGAAGGTATTCAAATCGCTAAACGTGGTATCGTCAACGATATTCAAAAGTTCTTCCCAGACTTGGACGAAACAAAGTTCGTTGACACTTTCAAGGCACCGCCAAAACCTGCAAAACTCGCTGAAGCCAAACCTGAAGAAGCAAAGCCGGAAGCGGCTGTTGTCGAAGATAAAGCTGTAGCAGAAAAATCCGCTGAACCAGCAGAAACTAAAAGCTAAAACTGAAGAAGAGTTTTTTCTTCTTTATCTTCCTTTTTTGAAAACTGTTAATTGATTATTCCTGTTGCTCTGGCGACTCTTTTGCAGCCTTCGTTATCCAGTTTTAGTTTCTGCAGAATCGTATATCGTTCTGGTCTAATTGTGGCTGCTAATACCATGGCTTTGACCGCGTTTTCATCGCTGACTCCTAACTCGGATGCCGTTGTGGGTGCCCCTAGCTGCTTGAGCGTTGCTTGAATGCGTTTCCAGTCTGCTCCGTAGAGGTAAGCCATCATAATTGAGCCAACGCCGCATTGCTCTCCGTGCATAGAGCCCGAAGCGCAGACCTCGTTTAGAGCGTGGCTAAACATGTGCTCGGAACCGCTGCAAGGGCGACTGCTGCCCGCGATGCTCATTGCAACTCCGCAACTGATGAGGGCTTCAAGGAGTAGTTGTGTGCCTTCTTCGTTGCCTTGTTGGATCCGGTCTGCGTTTTCTTCGATGAGGGTGGCGCTCATTAAGGCAAGGCTTGCTGCGTATTCGCCGTAGTATTCTTTGCGTTCGATGTGAGCTAGATGCCAGTCTTTGACTGCTGTGAATTTTGAGATTACGTCGCCGCAGCCGCTTTTGACAAAGCGCCATGGTTCCTGAGAAATGACTTCGGTGTCGGCAATTATAGCTAGTGGTGCTTGTGACATGGCTGAGTATGGTTTGCCGAATCCTTTGATGCTAGCGAGGGGGCTTGCGATTCCGTCGTGGCTTAAAGTGGTTGGTATGCTGACGAAGGGGATCTGTTGGTGGGCCGAACTTAGTTTTGCGGCGTCAATTTTGGTTCCTCCGCCGACGCCAAAAAGCACTTGGGGTTTGAATTCGGCGATTCGTTCCTCAATTATCAATACGTCTCTGATTGAGGCTGTGTGAACTAAAAGAGTGTCTACCGTTATGCCGGTCTGAACTAGAAGGTCGCGGACTGTGTTTCCTGCGATTTCGCAGCTTTTTTGACCTGCGATTATCAACGCTGGTCCTTTTAGGCCCAGTCGCTTGACCACTTCGGGGACGCGGTTTAGAATTCCTTTGCCAACGATAACTTCACGTGGAAGTTGCATGTAATGGTAAGTTGTGGGCAAACTGGTCACACTGTAATACTGGTATATAGAATCGTGAAGTCTAAGGTTTAAAAGTTTGTGAACTTATGCAAGAATCGTCCAACCAAACGGCAGTCTGTGCCAAGAAGATGCTTACATTAGGTCAAGGGCTGTTGTTTTGTAGTTTGTAGCCGAAAATATTAAATTTTGTACAAGCAAATCAGAACTATGAGGGCGGAAATGACTGAAAATTCAAAAGCCGAAAGACCTGTCGGAATTTACCTCATACTTGCGTGGATGGCGTTAAACCTGTTGCTGTTTATCATAATGATTCCTGGCGACTCCACAGACATCAACAACTATATTGAAGTAATCTTGTGGGTGGCTTCAATCGGGTGGCTTGCATCAATGAAAAAAGCTGGAGTAGCATACACTGTAGTGGTCTTATGCATTACTTTGGGGACAAGCATGTTCAATGTTTTGCTGGGTTACTACACAAACACATTGGGCGATTATTTGTTTACGTGAACGCCCTTCGCATAGTTTTGAATGCCGCTATAGTTGTTTACGTGTTTAAAAGTATCTTTGCGGGAAAATTTAAGTGACTAAGAATCGGTTTCCGCCTTTTTTTCGTTTGTTTTGAGCTAAAAGAGAAAAATTAAATGATTTATTGATGTTTGTTGCTGTGGCTTTCGAAAATGTGCGCCACCAAACTTTGCCATAAGCAGTTGTTACTGGACGATTTTTTCCCAGCTCAAAATCTGATCCAGAACTTCACTGACTGATTGCCCGCCATAGGTCTTTAGTCGCTCTCTGAGTTGAATGTTATCGACTGCTGCCCGCTGGAAATCCTCAATTTGGCTGACTTTTTCGGTCAGGTATAGGAATCCGTCTGCTCCCGCGCGGGCGATTCTGGCGGAAACCGTGAGCAATTCTGCTGGGGTTGGTACGTCGTTTTGGGTGTCTCCTGGACCGTAAACGTAGAGGCTAACGTAGAAGGGTTTCTTGAGGAGTTTCTTGAACGCCCGTGCGATTGTTTCAAAGTACCATGGGGTGGCGTAGTTCTTGCTGAACATAACTACGTTGAAGGCGTCGCAGTGCTTTGCGAGGTCGTCGAAGTCTACGCCGTAACGTTCCAGACTGGTGGCGGGGTCGGGTTGGATGCACATGACCAGTTCTTTTTTGGTGCGTTCCCTTATTTGGGCTATGTAGTCGGTGACTTCTTTTCGGCGCCAATCCAGCCAGCCTAAGCCGCTTTTCTGCCAGCGTTCCGTGCATCTGGGGCAGTTGCAGTGGCCGTGCTCGGCGAAGTACTGGCTGTTTGGCCAAACCCCCATCGAAATACGGTCAATGTCTTCCATGTAGTCCAATTGTTCCGCTCGGTGCTCGGGCTGCGTGGCGCACACAATGTTCCAGTAAATGTTAAAGTTGTTATTTCCCATCTTTGCCGGACCCAAGGGCGATTGCGAAAGCCAATCAGGGTGGTTTTTTATGGCTGCGTTGTCCCCGAAAACCGCCACGTTACTGCACATGTCGGGTTGAGGTGGAATTCTTGTGCCCATCTCGGTTTTAACGCGTAAAAGATGAAAATCAAACCCTTCAGCCTTTTTAGGTTCCAATGTGAATGTGCCAAACTTCAACATGATGCACCAATGATATGCAAAGAAAACGCGAAACAATAATAAAGTTTACCGTAACTGGATTGCGCTAACCAGTGTTACGTGAATTAGAGAAAAAAGAATTAGGAGCCTAAAGTTCTAATCCTAATCCATCGGCGACCCGGCGACCATATTCAGGGTCTGCTTTGTAAAACAGCCTAGTCTGTCGAATCTGGATTTCCTTGTTTGCGTTGCCAAGATGAGAAACTATGTTGCCTATTAGGTGGTCACGGTCTTGTTCGGTCATGACTTTGCGGAAAAGTTCTCCTGGTTGAAGGAAGTCGTCGTTGGGGCAGGTGTAGGGTTGGCGGGTTGCATTTCCGTGGGTTTTGAAGGCTGGTTCTGCGGCTTTGGGGTCTGGTTCGGGTCCGCCTAAGCTGTTTGGGTAATAGTTGGGGCTGCCATCTCCGTTTGTGTCAAAACGCATGTAGCCGTCTCTTTGGTAGTTCCTCGTTTCGATGCCTTTTGGTCGGTTAACTGGCAGAAGATGGTAGTTGGCTCCTAGACGGTAGCGGTGAGCGTCGTAGTAAGCGAAGAGTCTGCCTTGGAGCATCTTATCTGGTGAGGAGGCGATTCCTGGAACGAAGTTTCCTGGTGAAAACGCGGCTTGTTCTACTTCTGCGAAGTAGTTGCTTGGGTTGCGGTTCAGCACCATTCGACCAATTTCCATTGGGGGATAGTCTTTGTGGGGCCACACTTTGGTTACGTCGAAGATGTCGAATCGGTATTTTTCGGCGTCTTCAGGTGGCATTATCTGCACCTGCATTGTCCAAGAGGGGAATTCGCTGCGTTTAATAGAGTCGTGGAGGTCGCGGGTGGCGTGGTCGGGGTCAATTCCTTTCATGTGTTCGGCTTCTTGTCGAGTCAGATTTTGGGCGCTTTGATCGGTTTTGAAGTGATACTTCACCCAGAAGTATTCATGTTTTTCGTTGTACCACTTGAAGGTATGGCTTGCCATAACCGTTCATGTACCGATGGGCTTTTGGCGTTCCTCTGTCCGAGAAAAGAATAGTTACTTGATGTAGCGATTCAGGAGTCAAAGATAAGAAGTCCCAAAACGCGTTCGCGTCTTTGAGGTTGGTTTCTGGGTTGCGTTTTTGGGTGTGAATGAAGTCTGGAAATTTTAGGGGGTCGCGGATAAAGAAGACGGGTGTGTTGTTGCCTACGAGGTCGTAGTTGCCTTCTTTCGTTTAGAATTTAACAGCAAATCCTCGTGGGTCTCGTTCAGCGTCTGCTGATCCTTTTTCGCCACCTACTGTAGAGAACCTGACAAAAACCTCGGTACGTATGCCGATTTCCGAAAGGAAATTTGCTTTCGTGTATTTCGTCACGTCTTTGGTGACTTCAAAGTATCCTCCTGCGCCAGCGCCTTTAGCGTGCACGATTCGTTCGGGGATGCGTTCACGGTTAAAATGTGCTAATTTCTCAATTAAGTGAACATCTTGCAGCAGAACTGGACCACGTTCACCAGCAGTAATTGAGTTCTGGTCGTCGTCAACTTTTCTGCCAAAATTAGTTGTTATGTTCTTGTTATTTTCACTCATCAAAAAGCACCTGCATATTGAATGGGAAATATTTTATTTAAAGCTGCTTATCAGGAACCTGTTATGAAGAAATGGCCATTGATTGGTTTGCTTTCTATGTCAGCCTCTAAAAACTATGGCAGAATAAGCGACAGTGATCAATTTCAAATAACTGCTTAAACGGGAGAAATCAGCCGCAAACCCCTAAATTAGGGGTTATTCTATCCGGGAAACGGTTACCGTAATATTAATAAAGTCCATGGCGAGATAACATGTTGCTAACTTCCTACAGTGGGAAATCCGTTCCGCGCGGAAAATCCTGCAAAGGTTCAGTTTTAGGGAGACAAACCAAATGGCACAAAATAATGCAATTAATGACCTAGTCGTTAAGGGGACAACTACAATTGGAGTCGTCTGCAAAGACGGCGTAATCTTAGCTTCAGATACACGAGTAACCATGGGCTACTTTGTGGCGCATAAACAGGGCAAGAAAGTCTACAAAATCGACAATCACATTGGCATGACTATTGCAGGTAGCGTTGCCGATGCCCAAAAAGTTATTGATATTATAACTGCCAACGCGCAGCTTTACCGCATAAACCTCAACCGACCGATGCCAATAAGCACTGCAGCCCGAATGACCAGTAACCTGCTGTTTTCTGCTAGGGGTTTGATGGCGCAGATTCTAGTTGGAGGCGTTGACGATACTGGTGCACACCTCTATAATTTGGATCCTTTTGGCAGCTTAACGGAAGAGAAAATGACTAGTACTGGTTCAGGTTCTCCGTTAGCGATTGGTGTTTTAGAAGACAAGTTCAAGGAAGGCATGACATTGGAAAAGGCTTTGCCGATTATTGCTCGTGCAGTTAACGCGGCAATGAAGCGGGATGTCGCGAGTGGTAACAACTACAACATTATTGTTATTGACAAGAGCGGTTACAAGGAACTTTCGGACGCGGAGAAAAAGGAGCTCTTATCTAAAGGAAGTTAAAAAAAGTTGGCGCGCACACAACAAGACAAAGATAAAGTAGAAATCACCCAGTATATTTTGCAGCACGTTCCTAAAGAAGCAGAAGTTACCAGGATCGAATATGAAGGGCCAATGCTTAGTGTTTACACTAAGAAACCCGAAATTCTGGTGGATCAGTCTGGTGTGATAGCGGAGATTGTGGGTGTTATCCGTAAGCGCATTGTTGTGCGTCCTGATCCGTCTGTGCGTTTGCCAGAAGTTGAAGCTGAAAAAATTACTCGGGAGCTAATAGCGAAGGAAGCAGAAATCACCGACATTAACTTTGATCCTTCGCTGGGTGAAATAATCATCGAGACCAAAAAGCCGGGTTTAGTTATCGGCCGAAATGGCGTTGTGTTGCAGGAAATAATCAAGAAGACCAAGTGGCGGCCACATGTTTTGCGCAGTCCGCCGATTAAATCCAAGATTGTAACTAACATGCGTCATTACCTGCATTCTGAAAGTCAAGAGCGCGAAAGAATATTGCGCACCATTGGTGAGCGTATTTTCCGTCCCAAAACTTATGATGTTGGTGACGTGCGGTTGACGGTTTTGGGTGCGGCGCAGGAAGTGGGGCGCAGTGCGTTTCTTGTTAAGACGCGTGAAAGTAGCGTGCTTTTGGACTGTGGCATTAATCCTGGTTCGCAGCGTCCGTTTGAGTCTTTTCCGCGGTTTGATTGTCCTGAATTCCAAATTGACTCGCTTGACGCTGTGGTTATCACTCATGCTCATTTGGATCACTGCGGTTTGTTGCCGTTTCTTTACAAGTACGGTTATGATGGTCCGGTTTACTGTTCTGCTCCGACAAGCAACTTGATGACTATGTTGCAGTTGGATTATTTGGATGTCGCTGGGAAACAGGGTGTTACGCCGTATTACGACCAGAAAGATGTCCGCGAATGCGTGTTGCACACGATTCCGCTACGTTATGGCGTGGTTACAGACATTGCTCCAGATATTCGTTTAACATTGCATAACAGCGGTCACATTTTGGGTTCAAGCATGGCTCACCTGCACATCGGCGAAGGCTTGCACAACATAGTTTACACTGGTGACTACAAGTTTGCAAGGACAATGTTGCTTGAGGCTGCGGCCAACGAGTTTCCACGTGTTGAAACAATCATCAGCGAAAGCACCTATGGTGGCTCGGATGATGTGATGCCGACACGAATTGAAGCTGAAGAACGTTTAACGCATGTGATTAATGCAACGTTGGAGCGCGGAGGGAAAGTTCTGATTCCGGTTCCCGCTGTGGGGAGAGCGCAGGAAATCATGCTCATCATTAACGGTTACATGAAGCGCGGTATGATGAAGGAAGCGCCTGTTTTCATCGAAGGAATGATCAGTGAAGCCACAGCGATTCATACAGCTTACCCTGAGTATTTGGGCAGGGAAGTTCGCCACAGCATCCTGCACGAAGAGGTAAATCCTTTCCAAAGCGACTACTTCACCATAGTTGATCATCCCAGCGAACGTTCAGGCATAATTGAAGGCAAGCCCTGTATTGTTTTGGCGACTTCTGGCATGCTTGAGGGTGGACCGGTTATTGAGTACTTCAAGAATTGGGCAGACACCCAAAACAACACGATAATCTTCGTATCATACCAGATTGAAGGCACGATGGGACGCAGAGTGCAAAAGGGTATAAACGAAGTAACCATGATGGATAACGAGGGCAAAATGGCTGTGGTCCAATGCAAACTGCAGGTGGAATCCATCGAAGGGTTTTCAGGTCACAGCGATCGAAGACAGCTGGTTGCTTACTTGACGAATCTGTCGCCTAAACCTGAAAGGATTTTCCTGTGCCACGGTGAAAAATCAAAAATTATTAACTTGGCTAACTACATCGAAAACAAAGCAGGCATAACAACCGTTGTTCCATCGGTAATGGAAACCTTTAGGTTGCTATAGGAGCAGCCTCATTTTTCAGCGGCGCTTTTTCTCGCCAAATCCTAATTTGAGGGGGGCAAATTACAATGCGCTCTTCACCTAAGCGCGCAATGTCTCCGCCGATTTGCTCCGTGAATGAGTAGAGTTCGTTTACTGCGCGTGAAACGTCCAGAATGTTTTTGTTAGCTAGCGGGGTTATTTTGAGGATGAGTATGTTTCCGTTGCAGACTTCAGTTTTTATGCTTTCTAAATCTGCCAAGTCACGTAACGGCATAGCTTTGAGGTAGGTTTTTTCTGGTTGCGCCTTGTTTTCGGTTGGCGCTGATGCTTCTGCTTGTAGTTCTGCAGTTATTGGTTGAGGTTCTGCGTTCGAGGTTGGGGCTGTTTTTTCTTCCATTTTTGTTTCCTCTTGTCTTTTGGGTTTACGGAATATTCCCAGATACCGCAAACTTTTCCTCTCTAGCTGAGTCTTATATGCGCTTTCAGAAGTTAAGCGTTTCTTTATTTTGGGGACCAAAACTGCCCTATGAAGTGATTTGGCGCTAGTTTTTGGGAGAAATATGGTGTTTAAGCGGTTTTTGGTGGGCCGCGTTTGCGATTTTTCTCTATCCCCTATTCTTGTGCGGGGTTAGGGTTATGTTGCTTTTTGGATTCTGCGTCCGATTTGGGTTTTTTCCGCGGTGTAAAAAGGGTTAAACTGGTGTAAATTGGGTTGTTTTGGGGAGAAATGGTGAATTCGAGCGAACCATAATTGCCTTTGTCGATTGGTTTTGCCTGTTTTTTCATTTGTTAGCATAAAGAATTAAGTTGCCTGAGAAAACCTTAAACCGAATCGTTTCTATCAGTAGGTAATTCGGGAAAGTAAAAGTATGACTAGGCTTAAATGTAAAAAGTGTGGCAATGTTTTCGATCAAGGTATAGGGAGCGCCGTTTTGGCTCCGCATCTCGGTCCTCTGCACTACATGAAGTGCCCCGCTTGCGGGAAAAGCAGCTGGTTCAACATTTACTCGTCCGTGAAAGATCCAATTACTTACCCTCCGCAAGAAAAGAAACTCGAGGAAAAACCCGAGCAGACACTTTCTGAAGAAGAACTGGAAAAGAAGCGCATCGAAGAATCTAAATACGAAAAAGATAATCCCTAATATCATTGGAAAGCGCTACGTATGATCGACACCGAGAATCTTTCGCGTAAATTCGGGAACCTCACCGCCGTAGATAATGTGACTTTGCATGTGGATGAGGGTGAAGTTTTCGGTTTTCTAGGACCTAACGGTGCAGGAAAAACTACGACCGTTCGCATGTTATGCTGTTTAATTTCAAAAACCAGCGGCAAAGCACAAATCGGCGATTTCACGGTTGACACAGAAGCGGACTGCCTCAAAATACGAAAACTTATAGGGATTCTGCCCGAGAACGTAGGGTTATATGATAGCTTAAGCGCGTATCGGAACTTGGATTTCTACGGGAAACTATACGAAGTCCCAGATGATAGGCGGAAAGAAAACATCGAGCGCTTATTGAAGCTTCTTGGTATCTGGGAACGCCGCGAGGATCTGGTGGGCACATTCTCGAAAGGCACGAAACAGAAAATTGCCATAGCGCGTGCATTAATTCATGATCCGCAAGTTCTGTTTTTGGATGAACCCACCGCGAACTTGGATCCGGAAGCAGCCAAAACTGTGCGTGATTTTGTTTTGGAGCTTAAAAAGGAGAAACGGACAATATTTCTTAATACTCATAATTTGGATGAGGCGGAGCGGCTGTGCGATCGCATTGGCATCCTCAAAACCCGCTTAATCGCCGTGGACTCCCCAAAGAATTTGGAGCGGAGTTTGTACAGCAGGAAAACCATTCTACATTTAGAAACCGTAACCGAAGCAGTCTCGACGGTTGTTAAGAATTTGGGTTTTGTGAAGAGCATGCGTGTGAGCGAGAACAAACTAATCTTGGATATGGATAATCCTGAGCGGGATAATCCTGAATTGGTTCGGTTAGTCGTGTCGGCAGGAGGCAACATTCAATACGTGACGGAGTTGAAGTCCACGCTTGAAGATGTTTATTTGAAGTTGATTCGGGAGGCAGCACCCAAATGAGGCTTTGGAAATCTTGGATAGTTACCGCAAAGGACTTGGCGGTTTTCAAAAAGAACAGGTATGTGCTCTACAGTTTGATTGCTCTGCCCGTGATTATGGGTGTGGTGTTGCCGGTGATTTTCGTTTTCGCCCTGCAATCTGAGGCTGCTCAAGCTACGCATGCTCAACTTCTTGCGGGTGCCGGTCAACTCGGAGATATGATTTCGACATATATGATTCTGATCCCCGCAGTTTTGCCTTCCATAATTGCCTCTTACAGTTTTGTGGGTGAAAAAATTGAGCGTAGCCTCGAACCCTTATTGGCAACCCCCACCACTGATGGCGAGTTGCTCTTGGGCAAAAGTTTAGCCGCAATAATTCCCTGCATGGGGGTGACTTATTTGGCGGCGGCAATCTCGCTGACAATCTTTGATGTTTGGTCGTTTTCAGCTTTGGGTCTTTTCTTGTTGCCAAACGTCTACTGGATACTTGCGATGGGAGTTATCTCGCCCTTAGCGTGCATCATGAGCGTAGAAGCCAACGTCATCGTCTCCTCCAGAATGAGCGACATACGGGCAGCTCAGCAAGTAGGCAGCCTTATCGTTTTGCCCCTGATTATCCTGGTTATCTCCACGGCGACGGGAGCAGCGGGCAGCAATGTTTTGCTTGCTTTAGGGGTTTCGGCAGCTCTAGCGATAGCTGATGTTGCTCTCTTTTACCTTGCCAAAGCTACATTCCAGCGGGAAGAAATTCTTACCAAATGGAAATAACCGAACAGTGGAGAACCAAAAGCAGCTTAAGGTGAGCTGCGTCCAAAACTTTTTCTTTCTTTGTCACTCAAGCAGTGACTTTGCGGCGACCCAAACCTTGTCGCTCACGTAATGCTTGGTTTTGATAACGGGTCCTTTCTTGATGTTTGCGGCTTCTTGCGAGCTGTAAAAGACCTCGCCAAGGGCTAAGGGTTTCCCGTGTTTCTCATCAACAATGACAACGATGTCGCCTTTGCTAAAGGTTCCTTCGTAGCGGCGGATTCCCGGAGCCATAACGTCTGCGCCGTTGCATACGAACTTGACTGCACCCATGTCCACCACAATCTTTGGTAACTTGGCCACAATTTCCGCAGCCAGAAGCGTCGGCAAAACCGCCTCGCCAATCTTGAACAAAACAGGCTTCCCATTGATGAGAAGAAGCTCGCCGAAATCCGCTTCCACGGTTTCCACAAGCACCTTTGAACCAAATGTGACCTCTAAGTTGAACTTTAGCTTGTCAGATGCTAGCGTGAGCGCTTGTTTTGCTTCTTTGGCTTTGAGGGGGTATCTTCGGTATTTCTGGGACATTCAAAGTCTCCTTTCTTCGGGTTTTTGGTTATGCCTGAATAGTTTGGGGTCTATTTAGTTTTCCTTAATCCTCAGATGCGGTCTGGGTTTCTGGTTCAGGTTTTTTGTCTTTTCGTTTCATGAACCTCTCGGCAAGTTTGCCCAAATCTACCTTCAGTAACACTACCGTGATGACTATGGTTAAGGCTATTGAGAGAATTATCATCGTGCTCTGGCTTAGTATTCCTGAAAAGACTCCTTCTGTCCAGCTTCCAAGAAAGGCGCCGATTATGGTTATTGAAAGTTTTCCTAAGAGAAAAGCAACAAAGAATTTTGCTGGGTTATATTTCATTAAGCCAAGGGGATAGACTACCGGTTCGTCGGGAATTGGGGTTGCTGCTGCTATGAATAACATGAGAAAAGCCCATCGCTTGACTTTCACGGCGTCGGCATCAAGTTTTTGGCGCCTTTTTTGGCTTAGGTGATCGCTAATGAAGAAGGTTATCATATAGTGTATGCCTTTAGCTAATGCTGCGCCTATTGCAACAAGTGTTCCTACAAGTACTAACGTTGTTGGGTCTGCGCCAACGATTCCTACGGCTGCGGTAGACGCAATGAGGAGATTTGAAGGTCCAACGAACGGAATGAGGTTAATGCCGAAAGCGCCTAAAAATATTATTAGCAGCTCGATGATTGATGCCATTCCATCGTTCCCGTCGTTGTTAGGTTAATGGGTGAACGGGCGATTTATAAGTGTAAGCATGTTTTACACCTGAGATGCGGAGCCGTCAAGCCATTTTAGTGAACTAGCAGCGCGTAAAGTATCAATGCGATGCCAAGAGTCCAAGTGTAAAAGGCGAAGTAATGGAACCGTTTTGTGAGCACAAGCTTTTTCACTACCGTGATGGCGAAGTATCCCGCGACCATCGCAAGCACTATCCCTACCAGAAGATCCAGGGGTGCGACGCCTATGCCTTGAGAAAAGTTTCCTCGCTCAAGGTAAGCTTCCACACCCAAATCCCCAATAATAGCAGGAATGGAGAGCAGGAAAGAGAATTTGAAAGCCAGCTCCCTTTTGGTGCCTTGCAGAAGGCCGCTGGAGATTGTAGCGCCACTTCTGGAGAGCCCAGGAAAACTTGCTGCTCCTTGCGCTGCGCCCATGACGAGGGCTTTTTTGTATGTGATGGTGTCTTTGTTTTCTTTGCCGTACTTGGATAAGTAGAGCAGGGTGGCGCCGACTAGGAAGGTGATGCCCATGATTAGGAAGGTTTGGTAGTTGTCGGCTAGGTACTTGTCGTAGAGGATGCCGATTATTCCTGTGGGTATGGAGCCGACGATGATGAGCGGGATGAATCTGCCATACTCCGAATGGAAATCCAGGTGCACCAGGGCGGTGAGCAGGATTTTGATGTCGTGCCTGAAATAGAAAACAACGACGATGAGCGTGCCAACGTGCAATGTGACGTTGAAGAGCGGAGTCGCCTGGAACCCGATGGCTTGCTCCGTAATTCTTAGATGCGCCGTGCTGCTGATGGGCAGCCATTCGGAAGCGCCCTGAATCAACCCGAGGAGTATGGAGATTAGCAGTTGGTCAAGCAAACTTGGCACCGTGCAAGTCGATGTGTTGCTTTGTAGATGGAAGCGTCGGGATTAATAGGCTTTGCAGTTGCATGTTTAACCATGTAATTCAATGGAAATGCTGGGTTAGATTGCGAATCGTTGGTGTGTTATGATCGGGAGTTTCTTGAGAGTTCTGGTTTTGCGCAGCTGTCTGAACCGTTATGGCTACGTTCGTTTCGGACGCTTCTGTTTGTT
>JADGNF010000078.1 GCA_017883615.1 Candidatus Bathyarchaeota archaeon | reverse complement strand
GCTTGTAATTACTGATTAAGGCATTGTGGAGGCGATTGTAGTTGTCTCTGATGCGTTTCTCGCTCAACACGTACAATGGCGTATCGTACTTTTCAGCTAAATCTTTAACTGAACAGCCGTCAAAGAAAAGGCTGCCTTTTCGGTCTTCTAAGGGTTCACGAAGCTTTCTCTTAACCATCCGCTCACACCAGACTCTACTGTTACTGTTGGAATGGCATTTAAGCTAAACCTTTAGCGACAAAGAGTTCAGCACTAAGAATACCTGCGCCTGCACCACCACGAACCGTGTTATGTCCTAGGCACATATACTTGAAAGTCATAATCGGATCCTTGCGGATTCTGCCGATGACAACGCTCATACCGCAACCTGTGTCACGGTCAAAGCGTGGCTGGGGCCTGTTCTTCTCCTGCCGCACGACGATCGGGTTTGCTGGAGCAGAGGGCAACTTGAGCCGTTGAGGTTCTCCCTTAAAGTTTGTGAATGACGCTTCAATCACTTCTACTGATGGGGTTTGGTCTAGCTTAATAAAGACTGATTCTAAATGCCCATCCTTCACGTGAACTCGGTTGCAACTTGCGCTAAGCTGAAAATCCGCGTTCGCAACTACTTTGCCGTTGAAATTGCCCAAGATTTTTAAGGCTTCTGCTTCCATCTTCTCTTCTTCACCCGAGATAAAGGGAACAACATTATCGATTATATCCAGTGAAGCCACGCCAGGATATCCTGCACCACTCAACGCTTGCATGGTTGAAACAATAATCTGCCTCAAACCAAACTGCATCAAAGGCTTTAACGTAATGGCAAGTTGGATTGTGCTACAGTTGGGGTCAGTTGTGATGAAGCCCTTCCATCCTCGAAGTTTCTGTTGAATCTTGATTAAATCCAAATGGTCAGGGTTAATCTCTGGAATAATCAAAGGCACATCCTTCTCCATTCTGTGCGCACTTGCCTTGCTGAACACTGGATATATAGCAGCGAATTCTGATTCCACTGGACCAGCCAAGTCTCCTGGAAGAGACGAGAACACCAAGTCCACATCGCCAGCCTTCTCCACCGACTCCACATCAGCGTTTGCTACGGGCATTTCAGCGATTTCTTTAGGCAGGTTTGTCTCCATAACCCAGTTACATGCGTTTTTGTATTTTTTGCCTGCTGACCGCTCTGAAGCGGCAAGCACCTCAATTTCGAACCATGGGTGACCTTGCAAGAGTTGAATGTACCGTTGTCCAACGGCTCCAGTTGCGCCCAAGATGGCGACTTTACGTTTGTTTGGCATGTGTTTTTTCTTCCTTGACCCTTTTCACTTTGTTGTTTCTTGATAAAAAAGTTAATGGTTTTTGGCTGGTTAAGATAAGCCTAAAACATCAGCCATATTGTAGACTTTAGGCTCATTTTGCTTGCTTAACCATTCAGCCGCATACACAGCGCCCTGTGCAAACACGTTCCTTGAGAATGCGGTGTGTTCGATTCGCAGCATTTCGTATGGGCCCGCAACGATTAGGTCGTGGATTCCTGGAACGCCTCCAGCTCGTAAAGCGGTGATTTCAAGCTCTTCTGGTTGGCGTGGGCTGATGCCTTCCCGTCCTGAAACAATCTTTTTGTAACCACGAACATTAACAACAATCTCGCCTAGTTTTTTTGCTGTTCCGCTTGGAGCATCCTTCTTTCCCGTGTGATGAATTTCGTTTATGCTGAAATCATAGCCTTGCGGAAACGCTTTCAATGCTTCAGTTAGCTTAAAGAGGATGTTGACTCCTACACTGTAGTTTGGCGAGAACACTGCTGGAACTTTACCCGACATTGCAGACACAACTTGTCGGTTTTGTTCTGAAGTGAAGCCGGTAGTGCCTAGGATTATGCGTTTTCCAAGGTTAGCAATGATTGGAATGTTTATAACTTCGGCGGCTGGCATGGTGAAGCTTACATAAACGTCGGCATCTTTGGCGGCTTCGCTTAGTCTTTCGGAACTGAGGATTTTTATGTCGGAGTTGGCGATGTTTAGTTCTCGGAGGCTCTTGCCTATGCAGGGAGCATTTGGAGATTCTATAGCGCCTACGATTTCGTGTCCTTTTACGGCGGCTTCGTTTATGATGGCGTTGCCCATTCGGCCTGCTACGCCCGCTACACAGAATTTAAGCATAGAAGAGCCCTTCCAGGTACTTCTCGTTGTAGAGTCGTTCTTTGAGGTCAACCTCAAAGTGGTCGGCGATTGGCTTGAAAATCTGCGGGTTGCTTTCGTAAACTTTTCTCGCGTTTGCCAAGACCACGTCTAAGCCGCTGTGGGTCATTTTTCCCAGTGGTTGCCTGCAAGGTCCTGACGGCATGCCTAAGATGTTCATCAGCGTCTTATAGGCAAGTGGGTTGCGGGCTTTGCATGTCACTGGTCCGTATGGTGTTTGTTCTTGTGTTTTCACCGTGACTATGCTGAAGAGCGGTTGGAGTGCTTGGGAGATTACGCTCGCTGCTTCCTCGTTACCATCCAAAATGTAGTGTACCATGTCCACGACTGCGCTTGGAGCAACATTGGAAACTACGGATATGACGCCGCTTGCAGCGATGTCGGGGGAAATCATCATCGTGAAGGTTTTGTCATCGTCGCCTGAGAGGATGTCGAAGTCTTCTCCACAAACCTGCCTAGTCAGCTCCATGTTCTTGAGGTCGCCTGTTGCTTCTTTTACACAGCGAACATTCGGGTACTGCTGATGGAGAACAGCTAGGTCTTGGGGAAAAAGCTGAGTGCCCGTCCTACCGGGGATGATGTATGGGATAACTTGGACTTCGGGAAACTGACTTGCAATCGGCTCGATGTATTCCCTGCGAATCTCCATTGAGCTTGGCCCGTTGTAGTAGGGATCGACGAGGAGGACATAGTTTATGCCCGCGTTTTGCGCGTGTGCTGTGCCATCTATAGCTTCTTGGGTTGAGTTGCTTCCAGTGCCCGCTATGGTTAGACATCTGTTGTTTGAGAATTCGTGGACTTTCTCGATTACTTTGCTGTGTTCGTTCCAGTCTAAGGTTGGGCTTTCGCCGGTTGTACCGACAGCTAGTAAGCCTTTGACGCCATTTTTTATTTGGAAATCTACTAGTTCTTGTAATCCTTCGTAATCGACTTGGCGATTATTGTTCATGGGGGTTATTAGTGCAGTGTAACAACCGCTGAATGTCACCATTTTTAATTCCTCTATAGATGAAGAACATTAACAGGTAGAATATTTAAGCGTTACGTTTACTTGATTATTTTTACGAAAAACGAATAAATATGATGCTTAAAATCAAAATAAAATAGCCAACAAACACTTTCCGCAACAACAACCTAACTAGTTAATTGGCTCAACATAATAAGCAGTAAAAAACCCATCACAAACACCATAAATCCTCCGCAAATAATTAAGCGCATCCCCAAGCTGGACAGCCGAAGGAATAACCGCCTTATAATTGTCTAAACGCAAAATCTCTGTAAGCCGCCCAGATTCAGTCTTCACTATCTTCAACCTCAACGCATGTGGACCCGATTGGAAAACAGCGATTTCTCCCGGTTTAGGGTTACCTTTCCTGACATCAATTGTTTTTTGGCCATGCACTAGCCATAGGAACACTTCTTTTTTTGCAAGAAACAAGGGCAAGTTCTGAACACCTAAATTCAGATTGCCCCGCTAGAAGATAAGTTTTCAGTAGAAAAGCGAATACAGGTTAGTATAAAATAAGAAAAAATGGGTTGAAAACGTAGAAAGTTGCTTACTGGTTTACCCTTTGCCTTTCTCTTCTTTGCCGAAGTACTTGGTCCACTTTAGTTTGCGTGCGTCGCGTTTGAATGATAAGCTGCTTTTCTTGCATTTGCTTGAGTCGAACCATAGGATTGAGCCATCGTTTTTGACGAACATCATGCCTGTGCCAGCTGGGAAATCAGCACCACAGAACGAACATTTTCTATGTTTTGGCATGACAAATTCTCCAAGTTATCGTGTGATTTTCTTTGCTTCTCTTTCTGTTTCTCGCAGCATCAGAATATCTTGTGCTCTTACGGGTCCTTTAACGTTACGTGTGATAATTCTTCCTTTATCTTTGCCTTCCATAATGCGGACGCGGACTTGTGTGATTTCGCCAGTTACGCCTGTGCGACCGATAACTTGTATGACTTCTGATGGAATAAGTTCTTCAGCTGCATCTTTACTCATTACTGAGTTCCTCGTTTAACCTGATCGATTCTGGTGACGATTTCTTTGAGTAATCCTGCTGCTTCTCCTTCTCTTATGATACATGCTGCTGCACATGGAACGTCGATGCCGATGGATTTGCCGAGTTGTTCTTTGCTTGGAACGAACACGTATGGAATTTTTCTTTCGTCGCAGAGTAATGGTAAGTGTGCTATAACTTCCGGTGGGTCAACATCTTCAGCTAT
>JADGNF010000077.1 GCA_017883615.1 Candidatus Bathyarchaeota archaeon | reverse complement strand
CCAGTAAAAAAATCGTTCTGCACATCCACAAGTATAACTGCTGGATTGTTAATCACAAAAACACTCTCAACTAGAAAAATGCGTTGAGCCTATTTAGTTTTATCCTAAGGCAAGCAAGGTCCAGCGGTTAGTATCTCTGCGCCGTTTTTAGTGACAAGGACGGTGTCTTCGATTCGTACCCCGCCTAGGCCAGGCACGTAAATTCCAGGTTCATCGGTCACTACGTTGCCCAAAGCTAAGGCGTCTTTGCTGTCGGGGCTCAAGATGGGTGCCTCGTGAACTTCCAAGCCGACTCCGTGACCTAGGTTGTGCACAAAGAACTCGCCAAAGCCCGCCTCTTCAATCACGCATCTGGCAATCCTATCAACTTCGCTTGCGGCAACTTGGGGTTTAATGGCTTCAAGAGCTTTCTCATGGGCAAGCTTCACGGTATCGTAGATTATTGCTTGATGGTAGGTTGCCTTGCTGGCGATGAAGGTTCGGGTGATGTCTGAGCGGTAGAATTTGTAGGTTGCACCTAAGTCAACTATGACAAAATCCCCATCGCAGATTGTTCGTTCAAGGTTGCTACCATGAGGATATGCTGATGTTGCACCTGACGCAACGATGGTTTCAAAAGCGGTTCCATCTGAGCCTGCCTTACGCATAGCATACTCGATTTCTGCCGCTGCATCCTTCTCTTTTACGCCAACGCCGATGATTTCCTTGGCTTTTTGCATGCCAACGGTCGCCAACCTGCAAGCTTCACGGATGAGCTTGATTTCTTCATTGTCTTTTACGCTGCGGCGGTCTCGAATCAGGTTGTTGATTGGTTCAAGTTTTTCTTCTCCTCCGACTGCTCTAGATAGGGTACGCCAACTCTCAATTGGCAGCGCATCTACCCCGAATTTTTTGGCTGGGGCTTGTTTGGCGATTTTTTCCATAAGATTTTCGCCCCTTTTTAGAAGCTCGACTCTTAAGCCTTTAGCTTCTGTTTTCGCTTGTTCAAAATTAACTCCTGAAACATAGAGAATACATTCGCCGTTTTCAGGAATTAAGAGTGCAGTTGCCCCTGAAAAGTTAGTTAAGTATGTTAGGTTGTTTTGGTTGAAGATTATGAAGTTGGATGGTTTGCCTTGTTTTTCGGCTGCTTGTTTTAGGGTGTCAGTTCGTTTCAAGGTTTCGCCTATCTGAATGGGAAGGTTAGGGTTGGTTTAAGTTTTTGCTTTTCAGTTTATTTTTGTAGTGGTTTAAGTACACTTATTGCGTTATGTAGCAAAAAACACGTCGAAAATAACCGTGATTTTTTAAATGAACTATCCATTAACTTAATATAGTTTTCAAATGCCTTCTAACTTAACGAGATTTGAGGGGAAAAAAGCATGTTTGCTTACGCGGGAAAAATTTTACATGTTAACCTCACAACTGGAGAGACAAGAACTGAGCCATTGAGCGAATCTATGGCGAAAAGCTACATCGGCGGCATAGGTTTAGGCATTCGCTTGCTTATGGACAACTCCAAACCAGGCACAGACGCCTTCCACCCAGACAACCCAATTATTTACTGTACAGGTCCACTTAGCGGCACCATGGGTCCAACAGCGGGAAACGGTTATGCCGTGGTTTCCAAATCACCTGCCACTGGAGGCGTTGGAGAAGCTAAAGCTCACGGCTTTTTTGGTCCTGACCTAAAACGTGCAGGATACGACGCCGTTGTAATTACAGGTAAAGCACCAAAATTATCCTACCTTTGGATTGACGATGATAAGGTAGAAATCCGAAACGGTGAATACTTAAAATATGCTACGGTTAACGATACTGATAATAAAATCCGAGATGAACTCGGAGACTTCTATATTCGTGTATCAGCCATCGGCGAAGCGGGCGAAAAACTTTGCAGGTTTGCAGCCATCATAAATGACGAGTTCCGAGCCATCGGACGCACCGGCATGGGTGCTGTTATGGGCAGCAAAAACCTCAAAGCAGTTGCCGTAAGAGGAACCAAAGATGTTAACGTAGCCAATATGGAAGGTTTCAAAGAATACATCAAAATGATTCATGAACGCATGAAGGGTCCAGCAACCAAGAAATACAAAACACTGGGTACACCCGAAAACGTTCTCGTCCTCAACTCGCTCTCAGCTTTAGCAACAAGGAACTGGACAAACGCGACTTTTGAAGGCGCAAACAAAGTCAGTGGCGAATACCTAAACGAACATTATGTTAAGAAAATTGTGGGTTGTGCAACTTGCGGTATGCGTTGCGACCACATTGCAGTTGTTCCGGAAGGTCCATACAAAGGCTCAACTTCCAGATTAGAATTCGAATGCCTCTGGAGCATGGGTCCACTTTGCGGTGTTGACCGACTTGATGCAATCATCGAAGCTATGCGTATAGTTAACGAGTACGGTATGGATGGTATCTCAATCGGTGTTGTCGTTGCATTCGCTATGGATCTCTACGAACACGGCGTAATAACCAAAGAACAAACCGATGGAATAGATCTTAAATTCGGTAACGCAGAAGCCCTAATCGCAATAATCCACAAGATTGGTAAACGTGAAGGCTGGCTAGGCAACATCCTAGCTGAAGGTGTTGCAAAAGCAGCTGAATTAATCGGCGGAGACGCATACAAGTACGCTTGCCACATCAAAGGCTTAGAGCTTCCAGGATACGACCTAAGAACCCTAAAAACTGCGGCATTAGGATTCTCAGTATCATTCCGAGGCGCATGTCACCTAAGAAACGGCGCTTACTCACCAGACGTTAAAGGCAAAGTAAACCGCTTCAAAATCGAGAAAGGCCGCGGCAAAATGATCACCGACGAGAGCCACATGTACAACATCATCGACTCACTCATAGTCTGCAAGTTCAGCAGAGGCACATACTACGACGGCTGGAAAGACCTAACCAACTACTACACCTTAGCCACAGGCATCCCAATTACTCCTGAAGAAATGACCCAAGATGGCGACCGAATCGAAAACCTCGCCCGCCTCTTCAACATACGAGAAGGCAAAGGCACACGCAAATACGACGACGTACCATACAAGATAAAGAATTTCCCAGTCCCAGACGAAGGACCAGCCAAAGGCGCATGCGTCAACGACGAGGAGATGGCAATCGGCCTAGACGATTATTATGCTTCACGCGGATGGACAGCTGAAGGCATCCCAACTGTTGAGAGACTTAACTCGTTAGGTTTAGGTGACTTAGCCTACATTGCCGAAGACGCAATGAAAGCCGCCAAAGAAGCCAAGCCTCAAGCAGCAGTTGCAACAACGGGAGGAAACTAAAATGGTACGACCTCAAGACCGAAAATTCGTAACAGCAGACCCCGACAAATGCATCGGTTGCTGTGTCTGTGAATACGCCTGCAGCATGGTTAACGAGAAAACTTTCAACCCGACCAAGTCACGCATACGAGCCATGCGACTCGGACCATTGATAAACCTTGCAGTTACTTGTAGGCACTGTGAAGACCCCGCCTGCGTCGCAGCTTGCCCAAGAGACGCCCTAAAACAGGATGACGACACGGGCATTATCCGGGTGGACGAGAACGCTTGCAATGGCTGCGGATGGTGCATAAGCGCATGCCAATTCGGCGCCATGAACATGCACCCAGACAAAAAAATTGTATTCACATGCAACAGCTGCACCGACAACGAAACAAAAGAACCCCAATGTGTCAAATGGTGTCCCGAAGAAGCATTAACATACGTAACTGCAGAAACCTTGGCACAGAAATACCGCCAGAAAGCAGTCAAAAACCTATTCCAAACAGCAGAAGAAAACAAAGCAAAATAAACTAAATTTGCGCTTTGAGCTCTCTCCTTTCTTTTCATTTAATTACGTTTTTCAATACAACTTGTGCTTGGTTTTTTAGTATCGATCATTTCCTAGCAATTTTTTCTTTTCTTAATTTGGTCAATTTGGTAGTCTATTTCGGTTGAGTCTGCTGGGGTATACCATCGGTCGTAATAGTAGTGGTTGATTTGTTTTTGAGTAATCATCCGCTTTTTTCTTCTTTCCCAGAGTGCTCATAATGATACTTCCAGAGGATTGGTATGGTGATGCCTGAGCTGAAAACAAAGACTAAGATAGCGCTGACCCAAAGAATTCACATGTTGAGAGCTAAAATTATGATAAATATGTAGATGGCAAAGGTGAATCCGTAGTAAAGCAGTTGATATCTTTTTTTGGTCATTCTTTCCAATCGAGAAACATGATAGTTTTCCTTTTAAAGGTAAACTATAGTTTAGCCGCCTGTCATAAGCGACATCAAAATGACGCTGTCGCGGTCTTTGAGAGGTGTGTTTACCCCTTGGAGTTGACCCATTAAAACGCCATTAACCATGGCGACAAAAGAGGCTTTCATCTCTTTCTTAACAGGGTCATAAACTTCCTGAGTGAATGGTTTACCGTAGTCCTCAGCGATTTTGTCAAGCAATTCAGATAGTGTGGTTTTGTCTGGTAATGTGAATTCGTCTTGGCTTGTGTTTGTGTAAGATTTTACCAGACTGATGTAGTGAACTTTGACTTCCATTTCTTTGGCCTTCTGCTCTAGAATAATGTTTGTTGTTGGGTTCTGATATTTCTTTTCTATCTTGATTCGGGTTTTTGCCTAAAAAACCTAGCCAAGCGTTATGCTCAAATATGCATGACGCCATTTTGACTTCTATAGAAACCCGTGAATTTCTAAACTACGAACCCATTAACTTAATATATTGTTCAAATGCACTAAATATTCTGAACTCTTGGAGGAACAAGGTTTGCTAGGTTACGCAGGAACAATCTTATATGTTGATTTAACCACAGGCAAAACTCGCACAGAAAAACT
>JADGNF010000076.1 GCA_017883615.1 Candidatus Bathyarchaeota archaeon | reverse complement strand
TCTTGGCTTTGGAGGGCTGCGTCCACAATGAAACAACTACCCTCAAACACCATGAGATGCGAGTTAAGGCTAAAAGGCTACGTTATACATTAGAAGTGTTCGCACCGCTTTACAAAAACAAACTTACCGACGAAATACAGACTGTAAAGGATTTCCAAGATGTTCTGGGAGAAATGCATGATTGCGATGTCTGGATAGCCTTCCTCCCGAAATTCACTACAAGACTAAAAGTCGAAAGTTCACGGCTGAAAAAAAGTGGGGAAACCACGGTTTCAATGAAATCTAAACAGGTTCTCCTTGACTTCTTAAAGTACATCAGAGATGCCAAAGCAACCCATTACAGCCAACTCGTTGAGCTTTGGGACGAAAAAACTGCAGGACACTTCTTTGTTAAGCTCAGAGAAATAGCGAATGCTGATTTGACATTGGGAACTGAGAAACTCGAGCAAGCTCTTAAAAACCCTAATGTCAAAATCGCGGTCTTAGCAGACATACATGCAAACCTGAACGCGCTGGAAACCGTTATTCTAGATGCGGAGAAAAGAGGTGCCGAGGTTTTCTTGAATGTTGGAGATTCCATAGGTTTCGGCGCTTTTCCCAACGAGGTCATCGAGCTTTTACACTCAAAGAACGTTGTCAGCGTGATGGGAAACCTTGACTTGGAAGTAACAAAACAACGCGCTTCGAATAGGGGCATTAAAAAGATGGCTGTTGATTTCACCAGAAAAGAACTTGCTAAATCCTGCGAATCTTGCCTTCTTTCATTTCCATCCCAAATCTCAATTGACGCAGCTGGCGTTAAGCTACTTTTAGTTCACGGTAGTCCTGAATCTATCGACGAGCACATTTACCACGACACACCAGATTCCCGCCTAGAGGAGCTGGCTGAAGACTCAGACGCGGACGTGATAATCGTGGGGCATAGTCATGAACAATTTTGGAGGCGGGTAAATCGCGTTACTTTCTTTAACCCCGGCAGTGTGGGGCGACCAGGAGATGGGAACCCGCAAGCTGCATACGCAATGTTAACTCTAAATCCCCTGCAAGCTGACCTGCTTCGCTTGGATTACGACATTGAAGCCGCGGCTGACGCCTTAAGACAAAAGAAACTGCCTGAATGCTTCGCTCAAATGCTGCTTCGCGGCTTGTCGCTAGAAGCAATTATCCATGAAGACAAAATGAGAAAAGACGGAATGCTTCAAGGTTGCGAAGAAGTAACGCAGAAATCCCGGGATATCCTGAGAACCTATCTTCGAAACTCGGAGCATAGCGAGCAAGTTACTAAGCTCGCCTTAACCTTTTTTGACAGCTTGATCCAGATTCACAGACTTGGCAAACGAGAACGGTGCTGGTTAGAATGCGCTGCGGTTCTTCACGACATCGGGTTATCAGATGGCGCCAGCCGACACCACAAGAGGTCGATGGAACTAATTCTGAACGATACGCAGCTTCCGTTCACCTCCGAGGAACGCAGGATCGTGGCAAGCATCGTCCGGTACCACAGAAAAAGCATACCTAAACCTAAACAATACAACCTTTCTTCTCTAAACGGGGAAAAAGTGGGGAAAATTATGTTGCTATCAGGTCTCCTGCGCGTCGCTGATGCTTTGGATTTCTCACATCAAACGGCCGTCAAAACCTTAAACTTCCAGATCACCCCAAAAAGGGTAACTGTAGAATACACAGCCTTCCAGGAATTAACCCTTGAGAAACAGGCATTCAAAAAGAAAAAGGACTTATTCGAGAAAGTCTTCCAAAAAAACTTGGTGTTGACATGGACACCACTGTAAACGCCTTAGGGCAAGTTGTCGGGTTCGTAGACATCGGAACAAACGCAGTGCGTCTTCTAGTCGTTCGCGTAAATCCAAACTTTTCCTACACCGTAATCACCCAAGAAAAAGAAGTCATTCGGTTGGGGGAAGGCGAGTTCAAGGATAGCCTCCTCAAACCCGAAGCTATGGACCGAGCAGTTTTTGTTTGCGGAAAATTTTCTGAACTCGCCAAGACTTACGGCGCGACAAACCTTATTGCCGTAGGAACCTCAGCTATTCGCGAGGCTAGAAATCAGTCTGAATTCCTTCAAAGACTTTTCAGGGAAACCGGACTCAACGTTCACGTAATCTCAGGCAAAGAAGAAGCCCGCTTAATATACTTGGGCGTCTCAAGCGGCATAGATATTGGCGACGAAAAAGCCATATTCGTCGATTTAGGCGGTGGCAGCACGGAAATCGCCATCGGAGACCAGTACAAACTATGCTACCTCCACAGCCTAAGATTAGGCGCCATAAGATTAACTAGCCAATTCATCGGTGAAGGATGGACTAGCCCTATCCCCAATAACGTCTATAAACAAATGAAAAATCAGGTCAGCAGCAAGACCCACGAAGTTAAGGCTCAAGTCAAGGCGTGCGGGGCAAGACGCGCATGGGGATCGTCAGGTACAATAATCAATCTTGCAGAAATCGCGTGCAAAATGTTTAAAAAAAGCGGCAACGGTGATGCACTGTTCCTTACTCGAAAAAACTTGAAAAAACTTGCTTTGGAACTTTGTTCTTTGCCTCTTGAAGAAAGAAAAAAGCTGCCTGGCATAAACCCTGACCGTGCTGACATAATTGTTGCGGGAGCGGCAATAATGGAGACGGTTATGGACGACTTCGGTCTAGAAGAAATATGCGTGAGCCATAAGGAACTTAGAGACGGCTTGCTTGTTGATTATTTGTCTGACTTTGAAAGTTACCGGGAACTACAGAAGTCCCCCGTGAGGCACAGAAGTATTCTGCATTTAGGAAGGTCCTTCAACTTCGACGAAAAGCACTCCGAAACCGTTTCCGCATTGACTCTTCAGTTGTTTGACAGCGCCAAACAAATCGGGCTGCACAATCTGGGTTCGCAGGAAAGAGAACTTCTCTCGTACGCAGCCGCCCTCCACGATATAGGTGACTTCATCTCATTTAACGATCATCACCTTCATTCACACTACATAATCAGTAACTCCGAACTCTATGGTTTTGACCCGCAAGAAATCGCAATAATTGCTAACGTCGCCCGATTCCACCGCAAGAAGCTGCCCTCCAAAAAAGCCTTGAAAACCACTAATCTGGACGAAAAATCCAAAGTTGCAATTGCCATTCTTTCGACATTTCTTAGGCTCGCCGAAAAACTTGACCGTAGCCACTGCGCGATGGTAAAACGGGTAGAATTCACCAAAACCGGAAAAGACACAATTGTACTTACATTTTACTCCGACACAGATTGCAGCTTGGAAGAGTGGAGCATCGTCCAGAACAAGCAGGCATTTTTCGATGCGTTAGGAAAGCAACTTGACGTACACTGCATCGTAACGCCCAGCAATTGAAGCGGAAGAGCTCCAATTTCCTTATTCTTTTTCGAGGTCCGTTTTTGCCTTTGCGAATGCTGCCGCCTGTTCTTTGGTTAAAACAGGGTATTTCAGTTTGAGATTTTCAATTCGCGAAAGGATGATTTCAGATATCGCTGCATGTGAAACCCATTTCTTGTCCGCAGGAATAACATACCATGGCGCCCACTTTGTGCTTGTCAGGTTGAGGAGATCCTCGTATGCCTCCATGTAGTCGCTCCATTTTTCCCGCTCCGAAAGATCCGTCAAAGAAAATTTCCAGAGCTTATCTGGCTCTTGGAGCCGTTTGAGAAGTCGCTGTTTCTGCTTTTCGCGACTGATATTTAGGAAAAACTTGAGAATGATTGTGCCGTTTCTAATCATGTGTTGTTCAAGCACGTTTATGTCTTCGTAGCGCGCCTTCCAGAACTCCTTTCCTGTTAATCCAGGCGGTAATTTTTGTTTTGCAAGGATTTCGGGTCGAACCTTAACTATAAGCACATCTTCATAATATGAGCGGTTAAAAATTCCTATGTGCCCCCGTTCAGGCAAGACTCTGATATAGCGCCATAGAAAATCATGGTTCAGTTCTTCTTCGGTTGGCGTTTTGAAGCCGTGAACTTCACAGCCTTGAGGATTAACCCCCGACATGACATGGCTGATGACGCCGTCTTTGCCCGCTGCGTCCATCCCTTGCAGGATAATCAGCATCGAATATGTGTCGTTTGCCCAGAACAGTTCTTGCATGTTGACTAATCTTTGCCTGTTTCCTTCAATTAATTCCACAGCTTGTTCCTTGGCCGCTTTTTTTCCTTTCTTTTGTTCGCATTCCTTGATCCATGAGGGAACCCAACCGGGGTCGCAGCTTTTCAGATCCAGCTTTTTCCCTGCAGGAACTTCAAGTTTGTTAACTGCGTCAATTTGCATTGCAGAACACTCACTTAGTGATTATGTTTGCAGTTCCTTAAATAATGAATTGCTGCTCCCGAAGGGGAGCCGCTTTTGCTTTTATCTGAGAGTAACTTTCTCGCCCGTTGCAATGTAGACTACGGCTTCGGTGATGTATGTGGCGTGGTCCGCGATGCGTTCAAGGTACCTGACCACTAGGACGCTGGAGACGGTGCATTCGTTCGTGATTCCTGCCTCTTCCACAAGTTTGCCAAGATACTGGAAATACATATCGTCCACTTCTTGCTCGGTTTTAGTCACAGTTTTGGCGAGCTCCGTGTCGAGGCTCTTGAGCGCGTTAATGCTTATTTTGACCATCTGGAGGACTTTTTCACCCATATCGCCGATAAATTCTGGTATCCATTCTTCGCAGTCGCTCAGCCCTTTGAATCGTTTGCTGATATAGCTTATGTCCCAAGCGTATCTGCCGTAGCGTTCGAAGTCGTAAGCGATTTTCATATATGAGTTTATGATTCGTAGGTCCGAAGCTACGGGCTGGTATTTAGCGATTAACCCGAAGGATTTTTCTTCGACTTCAACTGTCATAGTGACGAGGATTTCAGAGAGCTCCCGTACATCTTCAGACGTGTCTCTTCCTCTGACAAAGCCGCCTATCGATATTGATAGCGCTTTTTCGGCGACTTCGCCCATCTTGAAAACCATGGTGGTTAACTGCTCTAAGCCCTTGTCTAAGAGTCTTTGCATTTAGTTCACCTTATCCAAATTTCCCTGTTATGTATTTTTCTGTTAGTTCGCTTCGAGGATTCTCAAATACCGATGTTGTATATCCAAATTCTATCAGTTGCCCCAGATACATGAAGGCAGTGAAGTCCGAGACACGCGCAGCTTGTTGCATGTTGTGCGTGACGATTACGACGGTGTAGTCTTCTTTAAGCTGGACAACGAGGGCTTCGATTTTAGCTGTGGCTATCGGGTCCAGGGCGGAACAGGGTTCATCCATAAGTATGACTTCGGGTTGGAGTGCAATCGCGCGGGCGATGCACAGGCGCTGTTGCTGACCGCCCGAGATGCTGGTTCCGGGTTTTTTGAGGTCATCTTTCACTTCGTCCCAAAGCGTCGCCTGCTCCAGACTGTGTCTAACGACTTCATCCAAGTTTCTTCCTTTTTTGGTACCTGTCAACCTTAGTCCGGCTGCAACGTTATCATATATGCTCATGGTTGGGAAAGGGTTGGGCTTCTGGAAAACCATTCCCACCCTTCGACGAATCATAACTGGGTCTATGTCTTTGTCGTAGATGTTCTTCCCGTCCAGCAGGATTTGCCCCGACAATTTGGCGCTTGGAGTTAGTTCGTGCATTCGGTTTAAGGTGCGGATGAAGGTGGATTTGCCACATCCAGACGGGCCAATTATAGCTGTTACGGAGTTAGTTTTAATTGATATGTTGATATCTTTTAGGGCTTGTTTTTGTCCAAACCACGCATTTAATCCAATGCTCTGCATTTTCATGTTTGTGCTCATTGTTTGTCTACCTTCGAAGTTTTCCTCTGCTGGCTAACCTCACGCCAATGTTGAGTGCTAACACTATCAAGATCAAAATTAAAGCTGCTCCCCAGGCTTGAGCCTGAAGTTCGGGTGACGGCTGTCGAGAGTTGTTAAAGATTCTCAAGGGAAGAGCGTCCATGGGCTGGTTGAGACCTTGGAAGAAATAGTTGTTGCCTAAAATCGTAAATAGCAAAGGCGCGGTTTCTCCAGCGATTCTGGCGACAGCAAGAAGGGTTCCTGTGACTAACCCGCTTCTCGCTGCAGGAACCACAACGCTAAACGTTGACCTCCACTTGTGGGCGCCAAGTGCGAGGGCTGCTTCTCGAGCGGAGTTCGGCACAAGCTTGAGCGATTCTTCGGTTGTTCTTGCAACGATGGGGATGAGGATGAAGGAAAGCGCGATTGCTCCAGCAAATGGAGAGTAGGTTCCAGTTATGCCGACCACGATTATGGCGAACGCCGTGATACCCACGACGATAGAGGGGACTTCTGTGAGTACGTTGTTTATGGTGCGCACGGCAGAGGCGTATTTGTTATCGCCGAATTCCGCCAAGTAAACTCCAGAGAGGACGCCTATCGGGATGCCAACAATGCTTGTAAAGGCTATGATTATGAAGGTTCCTTGTATGGCTGGACCGATGCCTCCCTGCAACGAATTAGCCGTTAGGAACTGAACGTTTATTTGGGAAGCGCCTCGAGCGATAACTTCGAACAAGATGCTTGCTAGCGGGATAACGGCAACGACTACGCAAACAAGACAAAGGGCAAAGAAGAGTTTGTTTTTGAAGTTTCTAAATGAGTAACCGCTCAACATTACTCAACGGCGCCTCCCTTGACTTTGAGAAGCCGCGTAACCATCACATAAGCCGCTATATTGATGACGATACTGATAGCAAGAAGAACCAACCCAGCTCCGACATAAGCAGATTTCTGGACTGGATCGGGAGACTCTATAAAGCCATTCGCTATCAACGAAGGCAAAGTCTGCCCCGCCTTAAAAAGTGACGTCGGTATCGCGTTTGGACCCGTAACGTTGCCGATAATCATGGTCACTGCCATTGTTTCCCCTATAGCTCTTCCCAAGCCCAGAATAATTGCGCCAAAGATGCCAGAGCGCCCGTAACTAAGCACCCAATTACGGATGACTTCCCATTTAGTAGCCCCGATACTGTAGGCACCTTCGCGGATCGAATCAGGGACCGCACTGATGACTTCTTTCGAAACGGAAGCAATTGTGGGGATAATCATTATGGACAGAATTATGCCCGCAGTGAAAATGTCCAGCCCAAAAGGTGTTCCGCTAAAAACGGAAATCCAGCCTAAGTAGTGATTCAGTGGCTTTTCCAAGTTGTTTAGGACCCAAAAGCGAAGAACGAAGATACCCCAGAGACCATATATTACGCTTGGGACGGCTGCCAACAGCTCTACTAAGTATGAGATTGGTACTCTGACTTTCTTGGGAGCCATTTCTACGAGGAAAATTGCAATTCCCAAACTTAAGGGTACACCGATGAGGAGGGCGATGCCTGATGTGACGAGGGTTCCAAGAATGTAAGGCAGTAATCCGAAGGCAAGTCTTCCTTCAACAGGGTTCCAGCTTGTGCTAGTTAGGAAGCCTAAGCCGAACTGGCTGAAAACAAGGGTGGAGCCATTGACTAGAACATAAGTCGTCAGTAGGAGGATGACGATGGCTGAGGCTGCGATTACGCCGGTTATGATTTTGAATATGTTGTCGCCCTTTATTTTCCTCGCCATATTCAATCGGCTCTTAATTAGTGTTTATGTTAAAAAAGGGTTTTTATGGCGGTTTGAGTGCCATTTTTTCTTAGCTTATTGGCATTTGTTGTCCGTTGAAAGTTATTGAGCGGATTGTGGCTTCGTCAGCTGATACTATGTTTGCTGGTAACGGTGCATACTGCAGGTTCGGTGCGATGTCTTGAGCTCCGTGTACGAGGAACCATAGGAACTGCACCAGTTGGGTTGCTTTGTTCATATCCATTCCTGGAACTACGTTGAGTTCTTTGTATACGAGAGTGTATGTTGGGTTGCATATTGGGTAAGCATTTGCGCCTGAAGTGTTGAGGATGTTCACTGCTGTCC
>JADGNF010000075.1 GCA_017883615.1 Candidatus Bathyarchaeota archaeon | reverse complement strand
GGGCAGCGACACCTACCGAGCCGGCAGCATTGAACAGTTAGAGGAACACGCGAGGCGCTTAAACCTCAAGATGATCAAACACCAGTATGGCGCAGATCCCGCGGCAGTCGCATACGACGCTATCAGTCACGCTAAAGCACATGGTATAAGCATCGTTCTCATCGACACAGCTGGCCGCATGCAGACAAACCAAAACCTTATGAATGAACTATCCAAAGTCAAACGGGTCGTCAAACCCGATTTAACCATTTTGACGGTAGATTCGTTGGCAGGAAACGACGCTGTGCAGCAAGCGGAAGAATTTCATAAATGCGTTGGTATTGACGCCACGATTTTGACGAAGGTAGATGCGGACGTGAAAGGTGGCGCAGCTCTGAGTGTAACCTACATTACGCAAAAGCCGATATTGTTCATCGGGGTAGGGCAAGCGTATAAGGATTTGGAATTGTTTAACCCGGAAAAATTCGTCAGCATGATACTACGGTAAACGGTTTTCTGCCCTCCTACATTTCACCCAATCTGACCAAAACTACCACCGTTCTGAAGTATTAAGATGAAAAACTTTTGTGTCTAAGTTCTTGCAAGCTGATTTTGACAAAGAAATTGAAGGGGTTATTTGAGCAGCTTGAGAAGTATGGCTTTGGCAGAGTATAATCTGTTTTCAGCTTGCTCATAAATCACCGACTTTGGGCTATCGATGGCTTCTGCGCTAATCTCGTATCCCCTGTGAATAGGCATATCATGCATGATGAATGCGCTGCTGCCTTTAAGCAATCCAGCGTTTATCTGATATGGCGTCATCTGCTTGAGCCGCTTCTCCTTCTCCGCAGCAAACTTGGGATCCGTGAAAAACTCCATGTCAATCCATGTATCCGTGTAAACAAAATCTGCATCAGCAACCGCCATCTTCGCATCCAGCGTGCTTGTCCACAAACCCGTTTTCTTCGCTTCATCTAACAGCGCTTCATCGCGTGATGCCTCATTGAAAATCGGCGATACAGTTGTCAGTTTCACGCCTGTTTTGGTGCAGCCCTCAATCAGAGAGTTGCAAACGTTATTGTGTATGCCGATGTAAACTAGTTTTGTGCCTTTCAGTTTGCCTCTTTTTTCCTTCATCGTGATCAAATCTGCTATACATTGGCTTGGATGATACATATCGTCGCAGCCATTAACGACTGGAACTTGAGATGCCTTCATTATCTTTTGCAAATCCGTATTATGCAGTAACCGCGCCATAATTCCATCAACGTTGCGTGAAAGATACTGCACCTCGTCTCCGATGTCTGCCATGGTGAAGTTCGTGGTTTGCCAATCAATGAACAAAGCATGTCCACCAAGCTGCGTCATAGCCACTTCAAAGGAAACTCGGGTTCGGGTGCTGGTTTTCTGGAAAATTAGCGCCAAAGACTTCTGCTCGAAGGCTTTGAAGTATTTTTCTGGGTCCTGCTTGGTTTCTATGCCTTCGTCCACTAAGTCGTTGAGTTCTTGGCCGGACAGCTCTTTGAAGTTCATCAAATGCAATTGTAAGCCTCAGCAAGGGTGAATTCGCTTTGAGCAATTAAGCTTTGTGGGAAACGTGAATAGCGAAGTTTCAGAAGCTTTGTTTTCCTGCAAAACGCGAATCAGTAAGTGACAACTTTGATGGTTGGAATTCTTTCGAAATCCTTCCTATTTCTCGTTACCATGGTCTTTTCTCCTCTGGATAAAGCGATTGCGGCTATCATAATGTCCCTGTCTGCGATTCTTTGACCTGCCTTTTCAAGTATACTCAAAATGTCTCCGAACTTCTCTGCACCATACTCATCCATTTCCGCTATCGGAAAATCGTCCAGAACCTGCTTTATTTTTGCTTTTTCTTTTTCTACCTTTTGAGATTTGTAGGCTCCATAATAGAGCTCTGCAATTGTGATTACCGTTATGAACGGATCGTCGCCAGCTTTTGCAAGGTCATTTAGTTTCTTTTCAGCCTCAGGGTTGCCACGAAGCAGGTCTGCCACAAACGTTGTATCCAAGCAAACCATTAGTGAAGCTTCAGCTCCCGACGCATTCTTTCAGTAGCCATGTCCACATTGTTGGCAAGTTCGTCATCCTTTTCCAAATTGGCATACCAATGCAGAATTTTGTCCCAGCTGTTTTTCTTTTCAGTGCTGGTTATCTCGAAGCCCTTCAATCGCAGTTCAATTTGGGTGCTGACTGGGACACCGGTTTTGTCCCGCACGCGTTCCATTTCTTCCACCATGGATTCTTCAATTCTGAAGCATACTTGCCTCTTTTTTCCCTTGGACATTACTGCACCAACAATACTATTGGGATAAATGGATTTAACTCTATCGCATGTCAATGCATTACAGCAGATGGATCGACGGAGATTTACAGGAAACCTTTTTCCAGCCCGAATGCGACTTCATCTGGAAGACACCCAATGATTCTACTCGTTCACTCCGAGCTTGACATTGCAGGCGTAAACATCGCCAAACACGTACTCCAAAACTACCCCTTCACCCAAACAAGCCAAGCCTTCCAGGAAAACCCCGTTTACAAAGCACAAATCGGCAGCAACCACGTGAAATTTGTCACGCTCAAAGAAGAAGGGGTCAATGCGCAAACTTTGTCCAAAAGTTTTCCACA
Organism: Candidatus Bathyarchaeota archaeon; assembly: GCA_017883615.1. Classification (GTDB taxonomy): domain Archaea; phylum Thermoproteota; class Bathyarchaeia; order Bathyarchaeales; family Bathycorpusculaceae; genus JADGNF01. Next base: position 7,682 of record JADGNF010000075.1, on the reverse strand, counting down.
CGCGGAGTTGATGGTTTTTATTTCGCGTCACAGCAGCCAAAGCGGAACTCCCACATTGACAGTTCACGCTCCAGGAAACTTGGGCGCTGCAGAACTTGGAGGTTTACCAAGGAGCGTTTCAGTTGCCCCCGCTAGAGCTATGCAAACCGTCCTCAAAGCGCTTAGTCGCCTAAAACGGGAAATGCGTTTGGATTATGAGGTTTCGTTTGAGGGTACGCATCATGGTCCCTCGCTTTTGGTTCCTACGATGTTTGTGGAGCTGGGCAGTAGCGAATGTCAGTGGAGGGACCAAACTGCGGCTGGTGCAGTTGCTCAGGCAGCGATGGAAGCCGTAGCAGAATTCGGAAAACCCAGCGGCAACGCGGTTTTGGGTATCGGGGGAACCCACTACAACGGCAAGTTCACGCAGATGGCTTTAAGCGGCGAAGCAGCGTTTGGGCACATGATTCCCAAATATGCCGTCCCGAACGTAGATTCCGAGATTCTAGCCCAATGCATCAAACGCACCCATGAAAAGGTGGATCGCACCATTTTGGATTGGAAGGGAATCAAAAGCGAAGACAAACCAGACCTGCTATCGATGCTTAAGAAAATTGGGTTGCCAATCAAAAAAGTTTAACACTTCATTTGCCGCGAGCAGAAAACCGTCAACTTTGGAAAACTTGATCGCTACAGTAACATTTATTATATCTGAGTGAAATCTTGAGTGTGCGGTTAATATGGGAATACGCGATTGGCTATCTCAAGCAGCTAGAACCTTAAAGCTGGCTTCAAAACCAGACAGAGAAGAGCTCTGGCTATCCGTGAAAATCACGGTCTTAGGCATGGGTGCAGTTGGCTTAATCGGTTTCGTCATCAAACTTATGGCATCCATACTTAACCCGGGTGCCGGTACCTAGAAGGTTCGTTGCTATGGAGAAAAAAGAGGAGCCATTCCAAACTAAAATTTTCGCCGTTAAGACTACAACTGGTCAAGAACGGAATGTAGCCAGGCTTTTGGCAACTAAAATCGAAATGGAGAAAATCCCAATTAAATCTATTCTTGTCCCAGATACATTGAAAGGTTACGTGTTCATCGAAGCAGATGGTCCACACCTTGTGGAAGAAGCAATCACAGGCGTAAGACACGTGCGCAGCAGAATCCCCGGTTTGGTGAGCTTCAGCGAGATTGAACGTTACATCGTCCGCAAACCAGTCATTGAAGACTTAGTCGAGGACGACGTGGTGGAGATCACTGGCGGACCTTTCAAGGGTATGCGTGCAAAAATCACGCGTATAGACAAATCTAAAGGTGAAGTAACTCTGGAACTGTTGGAAGCGACATTTACCTTGCCCATCACAGTTCACTCAGATTACGTGAAGTTAGTGGAAAAAGGAAGTAGAAGTGAAGAATAATGGTTGAAAACAAAACTGTTGAATTGATCGTGGCTGGTGGACAAGCAACCGCTGGACCACCATTAGGTCCTGCACTTGGTCCATTAGGCATAAACATTATGGCTGTAGTTACCAAAATAAACGAGTTAACCAAAGACTACGCCGGAATGAAAGTTCCCGTCAAAATTTCCGTGAATACAGATGACAAATCCTTCGAAGTTACGGTTGGTGTCCCAACTAGCTCTGCGCTGTTGGTTTCAGAGTTGAAAATTGAGAAGGGCTCCGGTACACCGAACTCCGCGAAAGTCGGTGACGTTAAAGTGGACCAGATTGTCCGCATAGCCAAGATTAAGCGTCCAGAACTTTTAGCGAAGACACTGAAGGGTGCAGCCAAAGAAATCATGGGAACCTGCGTAAGCATTGGCGTAACTGTTGAAGGCAAAGATCCCCGCGAAGTTCAAAAGGAAGTTGACGAAGGCAAATTCGACGCCATTCTCAATGAGTAACTGATAAGCGAATATATTTATAATCCCAAACTAATCCACTTTGACACGAGGCTTCAAGATGCCCTTAGAAAAGAAAAACCTGTTAGATGCTGTGAAAGAAGCTAAAGAGAAATCTGGGCAGAAGAAATTCAACCAGACTGTAGATTTGATTCTGGACATCAAAGAAATCGATATGAAAGCTCCTGAAGGCAAGATCACTGAAATTATTGAGCTTCCACATGCTACTGCAAAACCGAACAAAATCTGCATTATTGCTTCCGGAGAAACAGCACTCAAAGCCAGACGCGCTAGCGCTGACAACGTCATCGAACGTGCCGACCTTGACGCTCTAGCAGGCAAGAAGAAGGATTTACGTAAAATCGCAACTGACTATGATGTTTTCATTTCTGAAGCCTCATTAATGCCGGTTGTAGGCCGAACTTTGGGTCCAGTTTTGGGTCCAAGAGGCAAGATGCCTATTCCGATTCCGCCGAACGCTGATGTTGCTGCATTGATTGCCAAGCATCGCAAAACCATTGTGGTGCGTATGCGTAATCAGCCCATAATTCAAACTACGATTGGTACACAGAATCAGTCAGATGAAGAATTAGTCGATAACATTCAAGCTGTTCTCCGGGTTTTGGAGGGCAAGCTGAAGCGTGGACTTAAGAACATTGAAATGGTCTTCATCAAAACGTCCATGGGTACCCCTGTGAAGATTAAACCATAACCTGAGCGTGAAATTTAGATGCCATCTCAACTAGTGTTAGAAGAAAAATCTAGTGAAGTCGAAGAGATACAAAAGGTACTTGTCGAGTACAAATCCATCGGCGTTGCAAGCCTAAGGAAAGTTCGTGCTCCTCAACTTCAGGAACTCAAGAAGAGTTTACTGGGTCAAGTTCATATGCGCGTCATGAAGAACACCTTAACAAGGATCGCCATCGAGAACCTTGGCAAAGAAGACCTCAAGAAACTTGAACCGTTCCTGGAAGGCTCAAACGTTCTGTTGTTCACGAATCTGAACCCCTTCAAACTTGCCTTGCTCTTAGAAAAAGGCAAGGTCAAAACAACCGCAAAATCAGGCGACATCGCCGCGATGGATGTGGTTGTTCCGCAGGGTAACACTGGGCAAGCTCCAGGACCAATCATCAGCCAACTCAATGGTGTAGGTTTACCCACAAGGATTGAGTCAGGTAGCGTTTGGGTTGCGAAAGATACTCTAGTTGTTCACAAAGGCGACGTTATCAACGAGCGTCTTGCCGGCGTCTTATCAAAGTTAGGCATCAAAGCGGTTGAGTCAGGTCTTTCTATGCGCGCCGTTTACGACGAAGGCTCAATGGTTCTTGAAAACCAGTTACACATAGACGTCGATGCTACACGCAAAAGTCTCATGGCAAACCAAGCTGAAGCGTTCGCACTGGCAATGGAGATCGCGTACCCCACAACCGATACCATCAAGGCACTTTTGCAGACTGCAAAGCAAAAAGCAACTGCACTTTCCATAGCTGCCGGAATCGTAACCAAAGACACGGTTGGCGACTTCTTGCGCAAAGCAAACGCAGAAATGGAAAGCCTCAGCAAAGCCGCTGAGAAAGCCAAACCTAAAGCGTAAGAATCAGAATCCAATGGAGCTTTTGCTCCCAAAATATTTTTCTTTGTTTTAGTTGTTTATTTTGAGTGCATCTTATCTGTTGCGATTTTTCGCTATCCTCCCCTCCTTTTCCGCTGGGTTCGATTTCGGTCGCTTTTTTGTTTTTGCGTCCGATTTGGGCTTTTCTCGCGGTTTAAAAAGGGTTAAAATGGGTAGTTTTGGGTAAAACTGGGTGGAATTGGTGATTAAAGGAATACTCTGAGCGCTTTATTATGTTGCGCTTCTAGTTAAGCTGAGGACTCGTTTTCGATAGAAGGTCGTTGGTTTCCATTGAGTGTACGTTGAATATTTTTTGTTGTTTGAAGGAAACACTTTTCTGATTTTGGTAATTCAAAAAGCGATAAGTTAATCCCCAAGCACCTATGTTGATGTGTTAGGGAAGCTGAGTTTTTGGAGGAACACAAAAGTCAACCTGAGGAATCAGGTGGCAGCTTGCTCAACTTGAGCGTCTCCCAATCCACTCTGCACGTGGGTCGTCGAGCTGCAACCCTCACCGAACGCTTGTGCGGGTTATATGTAATGGTAACGATGAACATGGATTTCACCTTAATACGGTATTTAATGCAGAGCGGGGAATTAAGAAACTGGATAAAGCAATGCCTCGACGATCAACCAACCTGCGTTGATGAGACCAAACCTAAGTTTTCGCGATAAGACGTTAGTGTGTAAGCACCATGAAATGTGCCACACCCACCAAAATATACTGCACTGCGATGGCTGCAATCAGCAAAGACACGACTCGAGCAATAACCAGAGAACCAGTTTTTCCAAGGAAGCGATAAATAGTGTTCATGTACCGCAAAATGACCCAAACCATGAACATGACGATAAAGACTGAAAGAGTGGTTATGTAGACGTCGTAAGCTTGAAGGTTGAAAATTGTTGTCGTTATTGCACCTGGACCCACCAGCAGCGGCATCGCGATCGGAACGGCTCCCACGCTCTCGGGAGATTCAGTGCTTTCGTTCATACTGCCCGAAATCAGAATTCGTATAGCTATTATGAGGAGCAAGATTCCGCCTGCAACTTCAAAACTGTAAATAGACACGCCAAATATCGCGAAAATTTCCTGTCCCGTAAACGCGAAGACCAAGAGTAGGATGATCCCTACTATTGTGGCGGTGTTGAATACTTTTTTCTTCTCGCCCTGACTCATTTTCTCAGTTAAGCCAATGAAGATTGGAATATCTCCGAAGGGATCCACGACTATGAATAGGACTATAACTGCTTTAGCTCAGTTAAATGCGAGATCTGCCGGATTCATCAAATGCCTCGTTCGCAGTCTATCTTAAGCGGGAAGAGGATAAAAAGTTTAATGAGAAATTTCCCAAGTTTGTTCCTTACTGTCGGTTGTTGTCGAGGCACAGTCACACATCCTTAAGAAGGCTTCTGAGGATAAGCTACACTGGAATACGTTTTGGGAGGTGTAACTAAATGTCTGGAAAAAACATTGACGTGACCGAACGGATGCAGAAAATCGGCGAGACTATCGCGGAATACAAAGATAAGTTGGTTTCAACTTTCAAAGACATGGAAGTGGAAGTTAAGGACTGGCACTTCGCGGTCGGTAAAGCCGAAAAAGAATATACTGTTGAGGTTAACGTTAAATTAGGAATCAAACCTAAGAAAGAGTAATTGCTAACAGGTGGAAAAATCTGTCTTTCGTAACTAAGTACCTCACAGCCCGAAGATCCTTTTTCTTCATGGTTTTCGGTTTAATTGTTTTTGCTGTTTATCTGTATTTTTTTGTGGGATTTGGCGAAATTCTTCTTGTTGTCAAGAGCCTTGATCTCTCAAGCACCCTGCTGTTCTATTCCCTCGCTCTTGGAACGATGATTCTTGTTATGCTCTTTTGGGTAAGCTCCTGGCGAACTCTATTGAGAGCGCTCAACGTCAAAATTAGCCTGAAAAATGCGTTTCTTTACTACTGGACTGGATATTTTGTCGATTTGATTGTTCCGTGTCAATCTGTTTGTGGAGAAATCACTCGGCTATATCTTGTTCAAAAGGAGACAAAGCAGAATTATGGTGCAGTGGGTGCGGCTGGGGTAACTAACCGCATTGTGGCGTACAGCATAGTAACTGTGGGATTAACTACCGGTTTGTTCTATCTCTTGTCCAGAAATAAGATTCCGGGGTTCGCAATTGATTTACTCATTCTGTCATGGGTTGGGGCAGTAGCGTTCCTGTCAATACTTTTCTATCTCGCCCTAAATGATAGCGCCGCAGACAAACTTGCGTCGCTTATTCTAAAAGTGTTGAAGGCGTTGAGGGTTAAGAAGTTCACGAGCCAAGGCGGTTTGTCACCCGGAACTATGGAATCGCTTAGGAGTTTCCACGAAGGCTTCAAGTTTTTCCGCGTTCATCCACGCTACCTCTTAAAACCATTAATCTTCCAAGCCTGCTCCTTCACACTCAGCCTCACAGTGTACGTTTTAGTCTTTAATGCTTTAGGCTTCAACCACCTTCTCCTCGATTTCTTTCTCTTAGCGTACTTCCTTGCCGGAGCCATCCAAGATGCCACATCAGCGTTTTCCGTGGGAGGTTTGGAAATTCTCTTGACAAATCTCTTCATATTCTTCGGGATTGGGGCTGCAACAAGCGGAGTGGCTGCAGCATTGTTACGTAGTGTGACATTCTGGTTTCCTCTTTTAGTTGGCTACATAATTGTTCAAGTGGTTGGAGCCCGGAACCTGCTTAGTCCAAAAGTTCGGGAAAAAATAGGCACTCAGGAAAAGCAAGAAATGCGTGAAGGAAAAATTTCTGGTGTTGCCTCAGTCGTTGGTTCTGAGCAATCATGTTTTGGTTGAGCTGTTACTTTGGATCATAGGACTTCGGTTCACATAAACCAAAACAGATAAAAACTTGCGGGGTATGCATGCAGGTATTAATCAGGTGGAAAAAGAAATGCCCGCTGAAATAATCAACGCAGAAAAATTCGTCGAAATGAGCGCAAAAGCCAAGTTCTGCGCCGTAAAAAGACTAAAAAGCTCCGTAAAGCTCAAGCTCCGCACTCCAAGTCAGCTATATACGCTCAAAGTCGAGCCAGGAAATGCTGAAGAAACCATAAAGAAGCTTAAATGCGAAATCAAAGAAGTCTAAACTTCTAACTTGTTACTTGTTCGGTACAGACTCATTTCTTCATTAGTTCCCACAAACTTCGTTTTACCCTACTAACCTGTTAAGTCCAGGTGTCTTCTTGAGAGGAACTACAATGAGCATGGTCACAAATAGCGTAGCTGAAACCATCACTGGGACTTCCAATGCCAACGTCAATGTCGTCGAGCTTATAGCGCCGCTACCCGAGCAAGATCCATCGAAAGTTGATGCTGTGTTCCCAAATGGTTCCCCCGATTACTGAAGCCTAACCGGTAATACAACTAAAGGGACAAATTAATCCTTTTTTGAACACCGCGTTTTTCCGTTACAAAGTGACTACTCGGTAAATCAGGAATTTGTTGGGTGGCTGAAGATTGCTAATTGGCGTACAAGTGTTCTTTTAGGTAATCTGAAATTGAGTACCAGTAAAGGACGATTGGTTTTCTGCATTTTCGGTTGCTACAGTTCCGCTTTTCTCGGATTACATTACCATGGTAGTTTTCCGCGAGAGGCTTGGTTGAATACGCGGTATGCCTCATATCCGGGGAGTCAACTTCAAGGATCTCAGAGCAAAAGGGGCATTCGAGGACAAGTTTGGAAGTAGCCATAACACATCCTCCACCAAATATATGGTTGTTCTACCGTAAAAACTTGATTGTTTCTGACTTAGGAAGCGGAGAATTGTATGGTGCGGTTGCCGGGATTTGAACCCGGGTCATCAACGTGGCAGGCTGAAGTCCTAAACCAGGCTAGACTACAACCGCACTTCGATTCCTGATTGGAGCCATTTTCTATTTGACCATTTGCTTGACCATTTTGGTCAGGTGTTGGTTTTTCTTTGGTTGTTAAACCTTTAGACAGCATACTTTGATTAAAACCTTTTTGACCTAAAGTAAGTTGAAATTGAGCATAGGATAATGATTGGTTGCAGTAGGAAAACTTTGGCTTACCTGATTCTGAACCTATGTAGTGTCTTATTCTTGCAGAGGTTATGCTTCCATCTTTACGGTAAAAGATTTGCATTAATCCAGGCTTTTGGTCTGTCTCACAAAGGGATTTTACACACTTGATTT
>JADGNF010000014.1 GCA_017883615.1 Candidatus Bathyarchaeota archaeon | reverse complement strand
TTTTGTCCACGAGCCGTTCTCGATCTTCTGAAGTTTCTTCTGGGTAGCAGAGTACAACATTTGCATGGAGATTTTTGCGTCTCCGATTACTGCTACGTCTACGTCGATGTTTTTGCCGATTTCCGCGGCGTCCACGTCTATGTGGATTTTTTTGGCGTTGGAGGCGAAGCTGTTGAGGTTTGCTGTGGCGCGGTCGCTGAATCTGGTGCCCAATGCGAGGAGCACGTCGGCTTCTCCCATGAGGCGGTTGGCCGCGGGGTTGCCGTGCATGCCTATGCTACCCACAGACATTGGGTGACCTTCGGGGAAGGCGCCTTTACCCATGAATGTGGTTGCTACGGGTGCCATGAGCATGTCAGAGGTTTTGGCGAGTTCGTCGGAGGCGCCTGCACTTATGACTCCGCCGCCTGCCAAAATGATTGGTCGTTCGGCTTTTGAAAGCAGGATTGCGGCTTGGCTGATTGATGCGATATCGGGTTGGGTTGCGGGTTTGTATCCTCGGGCGTCGATTTTGGTTGTGAATTCCACTTCTGCGGTTTCGGCTTGCACGTTTTTTGGGAGATCAATGAGGACTGGTCCGGGTCTGCCTGTGCCGGCGATGTGGAAGGCTGTGTTGACTATTGTTGGGATTTCGTTGACGGTACGGGGTTGGTAGTTGGCTTTGGTGATAGGGGTTGTTATGCCGATGATGTCGGCTTCTTGGAAGGCGTCTCTGCCGATCATATAGGAGGAGTTTTCACCTTTGGCGGGAACTTGCCCGGTTAGGGCGACCATGGGGGAGCTATCCATGTAAGCGTTGGCGATGCCTGTGACTAGGTTAGTCGCTCCTGGTCCTGAAGTTGCCATGCAGACGCCGACTCTTCCGGATGCGCGTGCGTATCCTTCCGCGGCATGTGCTGCACCTTGTTCGTGGCGCATGAGGATATGGCGAATGTTTTGGTTTCCGCATAACGCATCATAAACTGGCAGAATTGCGCCGCCTAGAATGCCAAAGATGGTATCCACTTTCTGATTCTCGAGGGACTGAATTAGGGCTTTTGCTCCTGACATTTTAGTCATGTATGCTGCACCTTTTGTTTCCTATGATACTTTGATTGGAACTTTGAGAAAAATGCATTTGGTTGGAGGACTTGGTTTGGGCGGTTTTAAAGGAATACCTGAACAAAACGGCGAACGAATACTGGACAGAGGCGACAATCCCTCACGTTCTTTCCTCCACGAAATAAAGTATATTTTGATACATTGAAATTAACATAAAAACATTGTGGTTTTGGAATCTGTAGCCTACTGGAAGAACAAATTGGTTGTCTCTGGTCACTTTGTTACTCCGTTTTTTCGCTAATGAAGGTTTTTCCTCAGAAAGATATTTTCAAAGAAAAAAAGGAGCATTTTTCAAAAGCTATTTTGTGGCTGTTTTTTGTGTTGTGTCTTTGCCATTTAGTGCCATAAGCACGTTCATGCCGCCTAGCACTGCGTCCATGCTTGCCATCACAATGTCTTCCCGCACACCTGTGGCTGTTGCTGCTTTGGTGCCTTTGCGCATGCGCACCTCGACTTCGACCATAGCGTCGGTCCCTCCTGTGATGGATTTGACGTGGTACTGCTCAAGGACCATGGGCTCGGTTTCGTGTACAGCGGTTTTGACGGCGTTTATCGCTGCGTCTACTGGTCCTACGCCCATTGCGGCGCCTGTCATCTCTTTGCCGTTGACTTTGAGGCGGACGGATGCGGTTGCGGTGACGGTGTTGCCGCTTACAACGGTGACTTCTTGGAGTTGGATTGCTTTGGGTTTTGCCAGACCCGTGACGGCTTCACCAATTGCCAGCAAATCGGCGTCGGTGACGGCTTTGCCTTTATCGCCAATGCTCTTGACTCGGAGCCAAATTTCTTTCAGCTGATCTTCAGTTGGGTGCAGGCCCATTGCTTCGATGGAAGCGCGTATGGCGTGGGTCCCGCTGTGTTTGCCCGGCGTGATACGTCTTGCGATGCCGACCATGCTAGGGTCGTAAGGCTCATATGTGATTGGATTTTCCAGCAGCCCCTGAGTGTGGATACCAGATTCGTGCGTGAAAGCATTCTGACCCACGATGGCTTTGTTAGGCTGCACCTGAATGCCTGTTAAACGGGAGACGAGCTGACTGATGCTATAGAGCATCTCAGTTTTGATACCCGTGTCGATGTTATAGAGGGCTTTGAGTGAGACCACGATTTCTTCCAGCGATGCGTTTCCTGCGCGTTCGCCTATACCGTTGATGGTGCAGTGGACTTCGCTACAGCCTGCTCGTAGTGCGGCGATTGAGTTGGCGACTGCTTGGCCAAAATCGTTATGGCAGTGTACGCTTACTGGAACGGCGAGGCTATTGACTAGGTCGCCGTAGAACTCGTAGGCTTTCTCAGGCGTTAGTATGCCGACGGTGTCGCATGCAACAACGCGGTCAGCTCCCGCATCGATGCCCGTCTTGAAGATTTTCTTAAGATAATCCCGATTACTCCGAGTGGAATCTTCGGCGGAAAGCTCCACAATCAACCCGCAGTCCTTCGCGTGCTTTACGCAGTTCTTGGCGATTTCAACGACTTGGTCTCGGGTTTTCTTGAGTTTCCAGTCTATGTGGATGTCGCTGGTTGGGATAACTAGGTGGATGCTATCGGCACCGGATTTAGCTACTGCGTCGATGTCGCCGCGAACGCCTCGACTGCAGCTACAGATTTCCGCCTTCAAACCTGCGTTGGCAATTAATTTGACGGCTTCCATTTCGCCTTCAGAAACCGCCGCAAACCCGGCTTCGATTATAGTTACGCCAAGTTCGTCTAGTCGCTGGGCTATTCGAAGTTTGTTTTCAGGAGTCAAGCTAACTCCAGGTGTTTGTTCGCCATCTCGAAGGGTGGTGTCTAAAATTCGTATCTTCTTTGGGAAACAATTAGGGTTGGATAAAGCGATTCCTCATTTATCATCACTTTCTTTTTCAGAGAGTTATGCTTAAATATATAATTTATGGTGTGACGTTCTGTTAGTTTTGCCGTTTGTACGTTTGAGTAGAGGTTTTTGTCCCAGCCACTCCTTTTCAGCGGCAAACTGTACCAAAGTCATATTAACGGAGCGCCGACATATCTGGCCATGAACCCCTGCGTAATATATTTCTCCCGAACGGGAAACACCAAGCGATTAGCAGAAGCCATTGCTAACCAGATCAAAGTACCCATCTTCAGCATATCCTCATCCGAGCCTTCAATCGTTGATGCTTATAGTACCATAATCTTAGGAACACCTGTTGAAGGCGCCAACCCCGCAAAGGAAACGTTAGCCTTCATCGAACGTTTGCCCGAAACAGAAGGCAAAAAGACCATTCTGTTCTGCACTTATCGCTTATTCGGAAACGCCCGAACTCTCAAGAACATGCAGAAGAAGCTCGCAGACAAAGGCTACGAAACAATTCTGAAGGTTTCAAAAAAAGGCATGAAGCCCGAACAACCAGCCGATTTCTCCGAAGTGTTAGTCGAAATCAAAAAAGTCATTTAAACCGACAATTGGATACTACGCCCAAAATCAACGGCTGCCGAATTTTGATGAAATAGAGCAAATCGCTGCTCACTTGTTTTTAATCGCAATTGCCGCAAAAGACTTAACAGCATCTGCTTCAATAGTCTGCTACGCACAGAATTTCATTAGAGGTTTGAAAGTATGCGAAGCGACGAAGTTAAATGCGGAGTAGAACGCGCAGCCCACAGGGCACTGCTCCAATCGTTAGGATTAACACGCAAAGATTTTTCTAAACCTTTCATAGGCATAGCTAACAGCTACACATCCGTCGTGCCAGGACACATCCACCTGCAACGGTTAGGCGAAGCCGTCAAAGAAGGCATCTTAGCCGCAGGCGGCACCCCCTTCGAATTCAACACCATAGCCGTATGCGACGGCATAGCCATGGGACACGAAGGCATGAGGTATTCTCTGCCTAGCCGCGAATTAATTGCTGATTCCGTCGAAGTTATGATGCAAGCCCACCGCCTGGACGGCATGGTCATGATTTCTAACTGCGACAAAGTTACCCCAGGCATGCTCATGGCAGCATCACGCATAGATGTGCCAGCAATTTCGGTAACAGGCGGCGCCATGAAGTCAGGCGTCCTGAACGGAAGAAAAGTCGGCGTAGACCAAGTCTTCGAAGCCACGGGTCAAGCGTTTGCAGGAAAAATCAGCGACGAAGAACTGGCTAAACTGGAAGAAGTTGCCTGCCCAGGATGCGGGAGCTGTAATGGCTTGTTCACCGCCAACACTATGGCATGCTTAACCGAAGCATTAGGTATGTCGCTGCCCTACTGTGCCACTTCGTTAGCAGTGAGTGCGGCAAAACAGAGAATAGCGAAAGAGTCAGGCTCTAAAATCGTTGAACTCGTTCGCAACGGCGTCAAGCCCTCCACCATCATGACCAAGGAGGCTTTCATGAACGCCGTCGTCGTCGACACCGCACTCGGCGGCTCCTCAAACACCGTGCTGCACCTGTCAGCAATAGCTAAAGAAGCGGGTATTTCATTGCCTATCATGACTTTTGATGACATTAGCCGCAAAGTACCTCATTTAGCCAGCATGGTTCCCAGCGGACCCCACGACATGGAAGAACTCGACAACGCAGGCGGAATCCCAGCCATCATGAAGGAACTCAAAAAATTCCTGCACATTGACGCCTTAACGGTTACTGAAAAGACAGTTTGGGAAAACATTAAAGACGCCCAAGTCGTAGACGCCGAAGTCATCCGACCCCTAACCAACCCAGTGCACAAAGAGGGCGGCATAGCCATACTCAAAGGCAACCTCGCACCCAAAGGCGCTGTAGTCAAAGCCGTTGCCGTCTCACCCAAAATGCTAAAACACACCGGACCAGCCAAAGTCTACGACTCCGAGCACGAAGCGGAAGCAGCCATGAAACGCCTCGAAGTCAAAGCAGGCGATGTCGTCGTCATCCGATACGAGGGACCCAAAGGCGGACCGGGAATGCCAGAAATGCTAATCCCAACCGCCACAATCTCGGGAATGGGACTAAGCGAATCTGTCGCCCTAATCACCGACGGACGCTTCTCGGGCGCGACACGCGGAGGCTGCATCGGACACGTTGCACCAGAAGCCGCGGAAGGTGGACCCATAGCCGTAATCCAAAACGGCGACAGCATAACCATAGATGTCCCCAACCGCATTATAAACGTGGATTTATCTGAGCAGGAGCTAAAGAATCGTCTATCAAAATGGAAGCCTAGACCTCCAAAAATAACTAAAGGCTACCTCGCCAGATACCAACCCACACCCGCAGAATAAATCCCAAATTACCCAATTTTCTTTATTCAATTTAAAAAAAGAACAGCGGAAATAGTTGGCTTTTCCAACCATGTCTACGGATAGTAGCCCAGAAGGAAACTTTTTAGAAACGTTTTCCGCGGTTCAGCCAAGCCCATACAATTGCAATAAAAACTGGAAGCAGAGTTAGGAATACTAGCGAATAATTCAGGTTTGGGCTCAGATTGAAGGGAAAGACGATACCTGTTAGCAAGTCTCTGACAAAGAATTCCCATACAGCCAAGTATGAAATCACGGCGGTTATTATTAGAGCCAAGACTTCGATTCTGCGTGTGTTAAAGATTTCAAGGATGTCTATGTGAGCCCTCTGAGCTTCAGCGAGCACTTCGATGTGGTCTTTCAATTCGTCTAACGCATCTTTAATTAGGAAATCCAGCCTGGGATTGTATTGTTTCACGTTTTCTTGCAGCGACTCATACTCGTGGGACAAATCTAGCAAAACCAGCTTTTCTTGCTGAAGCTCGCGGTATTCATTCCACAGTTGTCTTTCATCCCTCGTGTCCATTTTGAGGGCAGGTTCCACTTTAAAGGTCAAGTCTCTTATGTTGTCCACAAAAGATGTGATTTCATCCACTATTTTCTTGTCGACTTCCTGAAGCTTGCCCACTTCAGTGAAGATTTCATCGAAGTCCGTGTGGATAATAAACCCGTTGCTCATTCTTACCAAACCAAACAATCTGTTTCTATCTCATGAGATGTTGAGAAGTTCTGTTCTATATCAAGCGGATTCAGAAATAAACGCTTTGCCCCCCAAAGAGATCGCCAAATTGCTTTCCAATTGATCATGTCTGAAAAGGCAGAAAAATTGAAACGTTTAAATAAAAAAACAATCGTTCATTTTGGATATGCCGCGTTCACGTAGATCCCGCAAAAATCAAGATAAGCCTCAATGGGGCAAGAATAATCCCCAGACGAAAGCTAAAAACAAGAAAATGATGTTAATCATAGGTGCAATAGCTGTTGCTGCAGTCGCTATTGCTGCGTTCTTTGTTCTGGTTCCAAATGGCTTGCTCTCTGGGGTTTCCAGCAGTCCTTCCCCGAGTGCCACGCCTGCCGCATCACCAGCTCCAGTTTACCTTCCCGCCGGTGTAACACCCCTAACTTCGCCTGCAGGTGAATACAGCTCTAGTGGAGTCATAATACTGTTCCAAACCTCCATGGGTAACATCACTATCCAAATGCGTGACGACAAACCCATTACCACCGCCAACTTTGTAAGCCTAACTCAGCATGGCTTGTATGATGATACGATTTTCCACCGAGTAATGGCGGGTTTCATGATTCAAGGCGGCCAACTTTCAAGTTCAGCATCCAACATTCACGATGAGATCGGAAATGACAACGTCAACTACAACGGCACTATAGCAATGGCAAATACAGGCGCCGCCAATTCTGCAACAAGCCAATTCTTCATAAACGTCGCTAACAACGGAAACAACGAAATAGACCAGCAAGGCACAAAATTCGACACCAAATACACAGTGTTTGGTCAAGTCATAGGCGGCATGGATATAGTGATGAAAATTTCACAAGTATCGGTAACAACGAATGCGATGGGCGAAAAATCTCAACCAACACAAACCATCACCCTGCAACACGCCTACATAGTAACTCACTAGTAAACGCAAAAACTTTCTTTTTCTTTTGGAAACCACTTTACTAATAGTCTTCAGGTTTACAGATGTCTCATTCTGCGTCTGTTCAAGTAGTCGGTGACGAACCTGAAAATTAGGCTGGCAGCTATCAGGATGAAGATGCCGATGCCAAAAGTTGCACTTGAAATGGTCCCTGTGAAGTTCCAGTAAATCAGCAAGACTCCTGCAGCGATGTAGATGGCTGCGAACATTAGCATGATTAAGTTTCGTTTGCGGTTTTCTTGGATGCTCGACGTGCTTATCCCTGACGGGTATGGGGTTTGTATCGATTAAAGCGTTGCTGTAGATTTTGACGAAACAGAATTGAAAACGAAAATGGGAAAAGATTTGTAGAAGTCAGCGGCCATTAATTATTGGAGTTTGGTTTATGATTGCACGTTCTGAACGTATGCCGGTTTTGTTTGTCGGGCACGGGTCCCCAATGAACATCGTTGCCCACAACAGTTACACTGAAGACTTGGCGCGAACAGCAAAAGAGCTGCCCAAACCCAAAGCGATTTTGGTGGTTTCGGCCCATTGGCTCACGGAAGGAACCTGCGTTTGCGGCCTGGAAAAGCCGCGGACAATTTACGATTTCTACGGATTCCCCGATGAACTGTACAAAATCCGCTATCCTTGCCCGGGATCACCAGAAGAGGCTGCACAAGTAATTAGGCTAATTAAGAGTACCCAAGTCAATTATGACGAAAAATGGGGTTTGGATCACGCTTCCTGGGCAGTCCTCAAACACATGTACCCCAAAGCCGACGTGCCCGTCTTTGAGATGAGCTTGGATTACTCGCCTTACAACGACTGGCACCCAAAACCCATAGAATATCATTATCGTTTAGCGGCAGAACTTGCCCCACTCAGAGAACAAGGCATCCTCATTATCGGCAGCGGAAACATTGTCCACAACCTCGGACTCATAGATTTCGACACTGACGCCAAACCGGTTGAGTGGGCGAAGAAATTTGACGAGAAAGTCAGAACCGCCTTAGAAAATACAAATCACAAAGCTCTTCTAGATTATCTTGCCTTGGGACAGGAAGCGCATTACGCAGTGCCGACGATTGACCACTATCTACCTATGATTTACGTCATCGCAATGCAACAGAAAGGCGAGCCGTTGAAGTTTATTCATGAAGGTTTCCAGAATGGTTCGGTTTCTATGCGTGCGTTCCAAATTGGTTAAGATTACAAATCAACGGCAAACTGCGCGCTAACCCAGATTGAGCAGTCGTTTTTCAATTTCCTTTTGTTGTTCAGGAGTGAACTGCTCGTCCTGGCATATGGGGCATTTGAGCAGTTTGATGTTGTTGAGGATTGTACCGTCGACGTCAAAATCAACTTCAATCTCAATGTACTCAACGCAGCAGACTGGGCAGAGGAGGGCGCCTGCTTTGAGGGTCTCTTTGGATTTGGTTTGTTTGCTGTGTGGCACGGTTTATCGGTATTCACAACGTTTAGGGTATTAATTTGTTTTACTAAATCTGTTAGGTTCCCAAGGTTTAATTCTTGTTGGGGTTCTGATGTGATTCCGTAAAACGTGAAATAGTAATCGCAGTTGATTATTTACAAGCGAAGTTTATACGAAATACGTAAAAAAAGTAATGAAAACGGAAAAGCTTAAATAATCGCCCGTAAGAATAATCTTCGCAAGAGGTAAAACCAAATGACATTATTCAGCGGTTGCTACACTGCCCTTATCACGCCCTTCCGCGCAAACCGTGAAGTAGACTACGAGGGCTTACAAAAACTGGTAGAATTCCAGCTTAGCCAAGGCGTTAGCGGCATCTTAGCCTGCGGCACCACAGGCGAAAGCCCAACCTTAGATTGGAACGAACACAACAAAGTCACCGAACGTGTCCACGAATACACCCACAGTAAAGGCTTAACCATCGCTGGAACAGGCAGCAACAGCACCCAAGAAGCCATCGAAGGCACAGTCCATGCTGCCCATACTGGCATCACCGCCGTTCTCCTCGTGGACCCCTATTACAATGGACCCAGCTCGATGGAGATTCGTCGAGAATACATCGAACCTCTCGCCAAGCAATTTCCCCAAATCCAGATGATTCCCTATGTTATACCTGGCAGGACAGGCACACAACTGCTGCCCCAAGACATCGCCCAACTCGCCGAAGACTATCCGAACGTCCGATGTGTGAAAGAGGCGACAGGCGACTTGGAAAACATGCGCATAACCCGCCGACTGTGTGGTGAGGACTTTGACATACTCTCAGGCGACGACGACAAGACTTTCGCCATGATGACGCTACCTGAAATTGCAGCCACCGGCGTTATCTCAGTCATGAGCAATGTCGTCCCCCGCGCCATAAGTGACATGGCCCACTACATCTTAGACCGCAATCTAAAAGAGGCAAAAATTCTCTCTGAAATCCTCCAACCCCTCTTCTCAGTAATCACTGTGAAGACCCAGGAGCAAACGCCGTTTGGGCCCATCACTTGCAGGGCAAGGAATCCATTGGCAACAAAAACCCTGATGAATGTTCTGGGAATGCCAGCTGGTCCATGCAGACAACCACTCGGAAAAATGACCCGCAGCGGACTGGAAGCAGTCCTACAAGCCGCAAGAAAAGTCTACGAAGCCCACCCAGAAATCCTCCACCCAATCGAACAATCGTTTGATATAGACTTAATGGACAGGTTGAACAACGAGCAGTACTTGGAGGGATTGTTCTATGCTTAAGCTCTGTGTAGCTGGCGCCGCGGGCAAGATGGGAAACGCCATCATCCAAGAAGGCATTGCTAAAGGCCACCGAATCGTAGGCGCACTCGAAGCCGCAGGCAACCCAGCCATCGGCAGAAGCCTCAGACAACAAGGCATAGCTGATAGTGAAACCTGCATTATGGGACCTGACAAACTCAGCGACGCAATAAAAAACGCGGACGTTTATGTAACATTCACTTCACCCGCGGCGGAAGTTCAGAATCTCCCAATTGTTGCTGATCTGGGAAAGAGAATAATCCTTGGCACCACAGGTTTCACTGAGGAACAGAATAACAAAATCCGCGCCGCCGTCGAAAAAAAAGTTCCCGCCGTGTTCTCACCCAACTACAGCGTCGGCGTTAACGTGCTCTTCAAACTCGCCGAAGTCCTCAAAGCTTTCCCAGCAGAATACAATTTCAGCATAAGCGAGATACACCACACAGCCAAGAAAGATGCGCCAAGTGGCACAGCCGTGAAGCTGGGCGAAATCGTTTCGGGCATCCGAGGCTACACTGCAACCGTTCACGGTAGAGAAGGCATCAGCGTCCGAAAAGCCGACGAACTAGAAATCGTCGCGATGCGTGCAGGCGGCGTTCCAGGAATCCATGACCTCATAGTGGCTGGACCCTACGAAATGCTCCGCATAGAGCATACCGCGTTTTCCCGAAACGTGTTTGCCCAAGGAGCAGTATATGCTGCGGATTGGCTAAGCAAACAGGCAAACCCCGGAATTTACAGCATGGCAACAGTGCTGGGACTCTAGTCGGGGAATAAGTGCAGGGCAAGCATCAACATTCTTGAGGTCACAATGAGCAGCCAACCATCAACATTTTTATTGTGGGAAATAAACTGAAAAGTGCAAGGAAAGCGATAGAAAATGTCTCAGAAACGTAAAGTTGCAATACTTGGCGCCACAGGAGCAGTTGGACAAAGATACATACAGCTGCTGCAGGGGCACCCATGGTTCGAAATTGAAGTTTTAGCAGCATCCGAGCGTTCAGCAGGCAAAAAATACAAGGAGGCATGCAACTGGGTCATGGAATCCGAGCTGCCAAAAGAAATCGGCAACATGACCATAGCAGACGCCAATGTAGAAGCAGTTGAGAAGGCAGGCGACGTTGACTTCATTTTCACTTCGCTCCCCGGAGATCTTGCGGGTCCAGTGGAAGAACAGTTTGCAGCACTCTACCCAGTGTTTAGCAAGGCATCCGCTCATCGCATGGAAAAAGACGTTCCCTTAATCATTCCTGAAGTTAATCCTGACCACTTGCAGTTAATTCCGATCCAGCAAAAAAACCGTGGATGGAAAGGCTTCATATCAACAGACCCTAACTGCAGCACCATCCAAATGGCAATTACGCTTAAGCCACTCATGCAGTTTGGACTTAGCCAGGTCATGGTGACCACAATGCAGGCGCTCAGCGGGGCAGGTTACCCAGGCGTTCCTTCTCTCGACATACTTGATAACGTCGTCCCTTATATCGGCAAAGAAGAGGAAAAGATGGAGTCTGAATCCAATAAGATACTGGGCGTTTTCGACGGCAAAACTGTGAAGAACGCCAGTTTCGCTGTAAGTGCAAGCTGCAATCGCGTGCATGTCAAAGATGGTCATTTGGAGTCGATTTATGTTAAGCTCGAAAAGAAACCCTCTGTTGCCCAAGTGGAAGAGGCGTTCAGCAACTTCAAGGGCGAACCCCAAAAGCTCAAACTTCCCTCTGCGCCTGAGAATCCAATAGTTGTGCGAAAAGAAGCTAACCGCCCGCAACCGCGGTTCGACCGTGATGCAGGCAATGGCATGAGCGTAACCGTTGGAAGAATCAGAAGCGACCCCATCCTCACTATGAAGTACATGTGTTTAGGTCATAACACTATCAGGGGCGCCGCGGGTGGAGGAATCTTGAGTGCGGAGTTTGCTGTGGCTAAGGGATTAGCTTAAAAGAAAAGTAATATACTATCTGAATATACACTACACTGGTGAGAATGAGTGAATACTCTTAATGACCCCTTAGAA
Organism: Candidatus Bathyarchaeota archaeon; assembly: GCA_017883615.1. Lineage (GTDB taxonomy): Archaea > Thermoproteota > Bathyarchaeia > Bathyarchaeales > Bathycorpusculaceae > JADGNF01. The sequence continues at coordinate 115,959 of JADGNF010000014.1, read as the reverse complement.
AATAGGAACGGTCAACTTTTCATTGATGGAGTTTCCGCCCAAACTCTTGTTGAAAAGTTTGACACGCCTCTTTACGTCATTAGCGAACGAAGAATCCGAAATAATTATCAGCGCCTCAAGGCCGCGTTGACTCGTAACTATTCAAAGTTCAAAATCTACTATGCCATGAAAGCTAACTCGAACCTCGCCGTTCTAAAGGTGCTGGAATCGGAGGGTGTCTGCGTAGACGCTGTTAGCCCTGGCGAAGTGTTCATGGCACTAACAAGCGGTTTTACGCCTGAGCGCATTCTTTTTACCGGAACAAGCGTGCGCAACGACGAGCTAAAATTTCTTTCAGATTCCAATGTCATCATTAACGTGGACTCCCAATCACAGTTGATCAGGCTTCTAAAAATCAATGTTCCAAAAACGCTGTCAGTTAGGATTAACCCTGAAATCGGCGCCGGACACCATGAACATTGCATAACGGCGGGTAAAGAATCCAAGTTCGGGGTTTGGGAACAAGACGCTGTTAAAGCTTACACAACGGCTAAGGAGGCAGGCGTAGAGAAATTCGGCATTCATATGCACATAGGCTCAGGTATTCTCGATTCAAAACCATACTTAGACGCCCTTGAGAGGTTACTGGCGGTTGCAAAGAAAGTTCATGACCAGGCAAAAGTCAATTTCGAATTCATCGACATCGGCGGCGGCTTGGGCGTACCTTACGGACCTGAAGATAAGCCACTTGATCTGCAAGCATACTCCGACAAGGTTCTCTCAGCTTTCAAGGCGAAAATGAGCCAATATGACTTGGGTGAACCAACATTGCACATAGAACCAGGCAGATACTTAGTCGCCGATGCCTCTATCCTTTTGACTGCGGTTAACACCTTGAAAGTCACGCCTTACAGAAAATTCGTTGGTGTCGACGCAGGGTTCAACACTCTGATTCGCCCCGCAATGTATGGCTCTTACCACCACATTATTGTAGCCAACAAACTCGTTGCAACTGAAGAAGAGAAGTACGATGTTGCAGGTCCAATCTGCGAATCCGGTGACCTCCTGGCAAAAGACAGATGCTTACCAAGGATTGAGGAGGGCGATTTGCTCGCTGTTCTAAACGCCGGCGCCTACGGATTTAGCATGAGCAGCCAATACAACGCAAGGCCAAGAGCAGCCGAAGTCCTCGTGAAAGAGGGCAAATACAAACTAGTCCGAGAGCGAGAGCAGCTTGACGATTTGATGCAGGGACAACAGCAGGCGATAGAATGGCAATAAACTTCTGGAAAATGCATGGCTTAGGCAACGACTACGTGGTCATCGACAACCGAGATGACCAAGTCGCAAACAGCCAAACATCCGCCATTGCGTTAAAGCTTTGCGAACGACGATTCGGCATTGGCGCAGACGGGCTTCTTCTCGTTCTTAATTCAGACGTCGCAGATGCTCGAATGAGGATTTTCAACGCAGATGGTAGTGAAGCGGAAATGTGTGGAAATGGAATTCGATGCTTCGCAAAATTCTGCTACGAAAATAGCATCGTTAAGAAAGCGCAATTTAAAGTGGAAACCAACGCTGGTGTTAAGCATGTTTGGTTGAACGTGAAAGATGATGTAGTCATATCGGTTAGGGTAGATATGGGGGCGCCTATTTGGGATCGCAAAGCTCTTCCTATGCTCGGGAACGGTCCGTGCATTAACGAAGATCTACAAGTTGACGAAGATGAAACTTACAAAGTCACCTGTCTATCAATGGGAAACCCACATTGCACCATATTTGTCGAAAACGCGAACGAGTTCCCGGTTGAATACATCGGACCCATGGTCGAAAACCATAAAGACTTTCCCAACCGGACAAATGTCGGCTTCGCACAAGTCATCAGCAAGACCGAAATGAAGCTCCGCGTCTGGGAAAGGGGATGTGGAGAAACTCTCGCGTGTGGAACTGGAACGTGCGCTGCCGTAGCTGCGGCAAACAAGCTGGGAAAGGTCAAAGACAAAGTTACCGTGTATGTTCCCGGTGGTGTCCTCTTAGTAGAGGTAGGAAAAACAATGTTTTTGAGCGGAACAGCAGAGAAGGTTTTTGAAGGCAAACTCTTTTAAAAGATACAATGTGACCTAAAATGAACACAGAATTCGCCGACCGAATTAAGAGACTTCCGCCTTACCTGTTCGCCGAAATTGAGAAACAAATCAAAGAAAAGAAAGCGGCAGGAGTAGACTTAATCTCTTTAAGTATAGGGGATCCTGATCTTCCGCCCCCAAAAATCGTGCTAGACACACTTAAAGAGGAAACGGCTAATCCGAAGAATCACAATTACAGCTTCAGCCAGGGTGAACCCGACTTCCGCGCGGCGGTCACAGAATGGTACAAGAAACGGTTCGGCGTGGATTTGGCGCAGGACCAAGTGGTTGCGCTTTTGGGCAGCAAGGAAGGCATCGCTAACGTCGCAAGGGCTTTTGTCAACCCTGGAGACAATGTGCTGGTTCCTGACCCCGCTTACCCAGTCTACGCTAATGGCAGCACAATTCTCTGCGATGGTATCCCAGTGGCAATGCCGCTTCTGGAGAAGAATGGTTTCAAACCCGACTTCAACGGAGTAAAAGCAAAGAAAGCCAAGATGATGTTCCTAAACTATCCCAATAACCCTACAGCAGCCACCGTCGATAAAGCGTTCCTAAAAGAAGCAGTTGATTTCGCCAGAGACAACAATAACATCCTCTGCTATGATAACGCGTACAGCGAAATCAGCTACGACAGCTACAAAGCGCCAAGCATCTTAGAGATTGACGGAGCTATGGATTGCGCCATCGAATTCCATTCGCTCTCCAAAACCTTCAACATGACAGGCGACCGCATCGGCTTCGCGGTGGGCTGCAAACAACTTGTCACAGGATTAACCAAAGTCAAATCCCAAATTGACTCCGGTCTGCCGGTTTACACGCAAAAAGTCGCCGTCAAAGCCCTGGGCGCATACAAGAGTGCGGAGCCACCGGAGTTCCTGCGAAAAAACAACCAGATTATGCAAGAACGGCGTGACCTATTAGTGAACACGCTCTGCGACATCGGCTTCCCATGCGAAAAACCCAAAGCCACCTTCTATGTCTGGGTAAACTGCAAAGGCAGCAGCATGGAATTCGCCGCCAAACTCCTCAATGTCGGTGTCGCGGTTACACCGGGCGTCGGCTTTGGCGAACACGGCGAAGGCTACGCGCGAATAACGTTCACGCAGCCGAAGGAACGCATAGCCGAAGCCTGCGAAAGAATCAGAAACCTATACAAGTGAACCCGCCGGGGCTGATTCAACAGTTGCAGCCTCACCCCTACATCCCCCTACCCTTTCTGCATACTATTGATATTAGGATCCAAATATGACCCCTCAGAAACTATACAGACGCACAAAAATGCCCAAATTCGGTCATGAAAACTCAACAAATGCTTTAGCTTTATTTTGTGTAAAGTGAACTTAACGCAGAATCGAGCCTAGGTTAAGTTTGCTCAATGCAGTTTTCGAAAAAACTGAAAAGAAAAAGAAAGATTGGTTGCTTGTTATGGCAGCCAGTGTTTTGGTTGCTCTTTGGGTCCCGCTGCGGCTTTTGCTTTGGCGAGTTTCTTGAGTATGTCCGTTTTCGCCGCGTCGTATGCCATTGCATAGTCGAATAAGCCTGAGGATGCCTCAGTTGCTTTCTTAATCATGCTAGTTTCGACTTTGATCTTAAGCTTGCCAATCGCCAACGCACCAATGCCAAGCACGCCTTTGGCGATTTCTTTGCCGTCGTCGTTGCTGTCTAAGCCTTCCACGCCGACGGGTTTGATGGCGTTGATGTCGGCGACGATTTTGCATTTCTTGGCTTTTTTGAGGTCTTCTTGGCTGAGTAGTTGGATGCCGCCTGCGCCTGCAGAGAGGATAATTTCGGCGTCTTTCACGGCCACTGCGGTTTGTTCGGGTTTAGTGACTTCGACGACTTTGACTCTTTCCGCGCCAACTTCTTTGTTGATTTTGTCGGCGACTGCCTGTCCTTTTGATAGTGCACGTGAGGTTATAACGACGTTGGCTTTCTCGGAGGCGAAGATTCTGGCGGCTGTTTGCCCGACTGGCCCGGTACCCGCGAGTACGGTGACATTCTTGCCTTCAAGAGTCCCAAAGCCCTTCTCAAGCGAAAGCCCTAAGCTTTTTGCGACTGCGCCTGCGGCTGTGCTGTATGCGCCGCGTGGGTCCACAATTATGCTGGTTCCCCAAGGTGCGGAAGCCATGCTTTTTTGGGTGGCTTCAACGACTTTTTCCACCATTTCGAAGTTGGTGCCGTTGATGAAGATTTTTGTGTGCGCCGCGCCTAGAGGTCCGCGTGGGAATAGGGCGTCGAAAACGATTTTTGACGCGTCGTCGCCTGTGACGTTTTCGTACTTGAATATGTTGCTGTCTGGAAAAGCGTCGGTGGCGACAAGCATGTCGAACGGGCTGCAGAATTTGTCTGTGTCTAGGAAAATGAAAACTGTTTTGAAGGTTGGTTGTGACATTTTACGTTACACCTGAATATCTTTGTTGATGCAAATGCCCCATTTAAGAATTACCACTCTCAGAGGCTTTCACCACACGCTCTTCCTTTCCTAAGTCTTCAGCAGTTCTCGGTGGAGTTAGCATTCAAATCAAGCAAGTATGAACGAAAATCGTCTATTGAACATGCTATTGGGCTAAAAATTGTCAATAGCGACCCTACCCCTACCTTTTTCGCCAAAAACAGCCCCTTGACCTACCCCCCTCCCCCTCCCCTGCATACATCGAATAATAGGCACCAAACATGACGGAAAATTACGATTGATGAATGGGTTCTCAGAAAGTCACTTTTCAGTAGATTCCAGCATCTTATACATGACTTCGTAAGATTTGGCGAAGTCGGGATCGATTTTTAGAAGCTTCGCTTTCAACTGTTCCATTTTATCCATGATAGCTTGCGGATTCTTATTCTTGATTAAGTTGAGCCATTCTTCGGCTTTCCGGATGAATTGATCCTCGATTTTTCCCATCTCAGGGAGGTTCATCTGCAAGTTAGCGAAAAGATCAGGTGTCTCTAGTGCTGTCGCTTCTGCCAAAGTGAATAGCATTCTGTAAGTTGTGCCGGCGACTTCCTTAGTTTCTGGAAAGTTTTTCTGTTCGAGCAAGGTTTCGCAAGCGACTAAGCCTAGAAAATGGGGCATTCCCAAAACTACAGACATAAGCTCGTCATGTTTCTTGGGTGCCATAATGAAAACGTGGGCGTCCATTTTGTCGAGCCACCTCTTGAAACTATCCGCGTATTTGGCCTCAGCCTCGTTTGTGGGCGTCAAAATGTAGGTTTTATGTTTAACGTCTTTGCTTCCGGGACCAAAAAGAGGATGCGTGCCCAGAATCAAGCCGTGTTTTATGTTTTCGTGCATGACTTTAACTGGGAACTCTTTGATGGAGCAAATATCCATGACTACTTGCCCATCTTTGATGGCGGGAGCGATCTTTTTGACCACCTCTTCGAAACTGCTTATGGAAACACAAATCATGATTCTGTCGGCTTCTTTGACGGCTTCGATCAAGCCAGCGGTTTCCACGGCCAGTTCCGAGCCCAGTTTTATCAACTTCTCTTGTTTTCGGTCAGCTAAGATAACTTTGTCGCCGTTTTCTTTGCAGAATTTCGCAAACCAAATACCCATTTTTCCCGCGCCTAAAATCGCGGTTTTCATTTCAGTGCCTCACAAATTATGTTTAGCGAAGTCTTAATTTTGGGTCTGGGCGCAGTCAGGGAAATGCGGAAGTGTTCACGATAATCTCCAAATGAAGTGCCTGGCGCTACAGCTACACCTTTGTCCAGTAGGTCCAGAGTGAATTTTTCTGAATCTAAGCCAGGATGCTTGGGGAACACGTAGAAGGGGGCTTCGGGTTTGGTGAAGGATAAGCCATCTTTAGAGAGGATTTTGCATGCCATATCCGCGCGTTCTTTGTATTCTTTCTTTATGGCGTTGGCGATTTGTTTGCGCAGTTCCAGTCCTTTCAACGCAGCTTCCTGAATAAAGACGGGCACGTTGTTTATCGTTATCTGGTTAAGTTTTGTTATGTTATCGACAAGGAGTTTGTCGGCGATTATGTAGCCGATGCGCCAACCCGTCATGGTGAAAGTTTTGGAGAAACCGTTGCTCAAGATATGTTTGCAGCCGCCGTTGTAATCGAGTATGCTTTTGGTTTTTGTGAAGGCTATGGTGCCGTAAACTTCGTCGGAAAGTATTGTGATGCCTTTCTTGTTAGCTATCTCAACTATCCCATCAAGGGTTTTGTCGTCAATGACTTTGCTTGTTGGATTGTTTGGGTTGTTTAGAATAATCATCTTAGTTTCTTTGTCTATGAGGGCTTCCAATTCCGCCGGGTCTATTTTCCAGTCATTTTCTAACTCGGTTCTTAGAAGTTTGACTTTGGCACCTATGCTTTTGGCGATTAACTCATACGCTGTCCAGTACGGAGTTGGGATGATAACATTGCCGCCGCCCTTTAACATCAAATACATAGTGGCAAAGACGCCCCATTTGGATCCAGGAGTAATCACCACGTTTTCAGGTTTGACGTCGTGGACTTCAGCCAATTTGACCCGAAGTTTGTTTTCTCCGTATGCAGAAGAATACTTGGTTTTCCCAGCTTTCATAGCTTGGTATGCGGCTTCCACGATTTCAGGCGGAGTTTCCAAGTCTGGGTCGCCAAGGTTTAAACGGATGATTTTTTTGCCTTCAGCTTCAAGTTTCAGGGCTTTCTCGTTTATCTCATACAGCATACTAGGTTAACTCTCCGTGAAGAGTCTGTTTTTCTACTCTTGAACGGAACTGCACATATTAACTATTTCGCGGTAAACAGCCTCAACCTGAACGGGATCCAACCCTAAATTTGTGGCCTGCTTGCGGACAAGCTGGTAAACGTCTCTTTCCCGTACCACGTCTTTCACAGGCAGTCCTTGTGCCTTTTTGGCGGCACCTATTGTTTGACACACTTTTACTCGGTCAGCTAAGAAACGGATAATTTGCTCGTCAACTTCGTCGATTTCTCTGCGGAGTTCTTTGAGGTTAACCATTATTCTTTCCTCTTGATGATTTTCGATATGAAACCTGCCCTAATCATATGATCGGCTAAAGTTACGGCAACAGCTGCTTCCACTGCAGGAACGGCTTTAGGCACCACACAAGGGTCGTGTCTACCGCTAACCTTGATTTTGGCGTTCTCAAGTTTAGACAAATTCACCGTGTGCTGCTCCTTCGCGATGGACGGCGTGGGTTTTATAGCTACGCGGATTATGATTGGCATGCCTGATGATATGCCGCCTAAGATGCCGCCTGAGAGGTTCGTGGCGGTGGTGACTTTGCCTTTTTGTATTTGGAAAGCGTCGTTTGCTTCTGAGCCCTGCATTTCGGCTAAGCTGAAGCCGCCGCCAAACTCAATTCCTTTTACTGCAGGAACCGTGAAAAGCGCTTTAGCCAAGTCCCCGTCTAAAGAATCAAACAACGGTTCGCCGATTCCAGCGGGAACATTAAGGACAATACATTCAACTGTTCCGCCTAAACTCTCACCTTTCTTGCGCGCTTCTAATATGTCATCTTCCATCTTCTCTGCGCAAGCTATGTCGGGGCACCGAACGGCAGATTCGTATCGACTATTGCGGATTTGGTCGAAGCCAAGTTGTTTTTCTGTTCTTATTTTGCCTATTGATCGCGTGTACGCCATAACGTCCACGTCAAATTGGCTTAGCAGCTTCTTAGCCAATGCACCTGCCATAATTGTTGCAACTGTAATTCTTCCCGAGAAGCGTCCGCCTCCGCGTGGGTCGTTAAAGCCACCATATTTGACACGTGAGGTGTAGTCGGCATGTGCTGGACGTGGCAGGTCCCTGATTGCTTCATAGTCGCTACTATTGGTCTCCTTATTCTCTACAGTCATGCAGATTGGAGCGCCCGACGTGAACCCGTCGAAGACCCCTGCCTGGATTTGGGCAAAGTCTTTTTCAACCCTACCTGAGACAAGTTCAGGCTTTTGTAGCGGAATCCGCCGATCCAAATCCGCCTGAACATCAACCTCAGAGAACGGCAACCCGGCTGGACAACCGTCAACGATTGCACCAACGAGTTTTCCATGACTTTCCCCAAACGAAGTAAACACGAACTCTTTACCTATCGAATTCCCAGCCAACTACCTCGACTCCCAACGCATGTAAATCAGAGAAGAACTGCGGATAAGACTTTCTAACGCATTCTGCGCCCTGAATAATGGTTTCACCTTCCGCACGTAGCGCCGCAACAGAGCATGCCATGGCGATTCGGTGATCGTTATGAGAATCGATGGTTGCTCCGTGTAGGCTGCAGGGTCCGTTTATAGTTAAGCTGCTTTCATCTGCGGTTATGTCCGCGCCCATCTTGCGCAGCTCCAAAAACAACGATTCCAACCTGTCAGATTCTTTGAGTTTGAGGCGCTCGGCGTCGTGGATCTTGGTAGTACCTTTCGCGTAACAAGCTAATGCAGCGCAGACGGGAACTAGGTCAGGGATATCTCTCGCATCGATATCCGCAGCATTCAGTAATTCGCCGCTGCCATCGATTTCAATTTGATCCACACACACTTTGCCGTTCACACCCATCTGCTGAAGGATGCGCATGATTATTTTGTCGCCTTGAATGCTGCCGTAATCTAGATTCTTCAAGGTTACTTTCGAATTGGTAATGGCAGAGGCTGCGAGGAGGAACGAGGCGGAAGAGAAGTCTCCGGGAACCTTGCTGTCGACTGGCTGGTAAGTTTGTTTTGAGGGGATTTTAATTTTGTTGAAATCCTCAGATATGTCTACTCTGATACCGTGTTTGCTTAGGACATTTTCGGTCATCAGAACATAGCTCTTAGATTCGAGGAGCGAGGTTAGGGTGAGGTTTGTGTCGGCTTTTGCGAGGGGGCAGGCGAACATGAGACCCGAGACGAATTGACTGCTGACATCGCCAGGCATAGTTGTTTTTCCTCCCTGTATACCGCCACCTTCGACGCGAACGGAGGTCTTGCCACGGACCGTTTTAACTGTGGCTTGAGCGCCAATTTGTTTGAGACTGTCTAGCAGGGGTTTTACGGGTCGTTTTGCTAAGCCTTCGCCGAGAACAAAAACGGAAGGCTTGACCGCTAGGGCTGCAACCGGAATCATGAAACGTAAAGTGGCACCAGATTCACCACAGTCAATGGGCTTTTTGGCAGCTTTAACTGGGGCAGCCCCTTCAATAGTCCAGCAGTCGCCGGTCTCCTCGACTTTGGCACCTAACGCCTCGACCGCGCGAAGAGTTGCTTCGGTGTCTCCCGAAAGAAGCGGGTTAGACAACTTTGAGGATCCGTTTGACAACGCCGCTGCTATGGTCATCCTTTGAGTGTAAGGTTTTGACGGAGGAGCACAAACTTGCCCCTTCAGGTTTTCTGTTTTCCGAATTCTTACGTCTGCCATTTTATTTCACTACACTTGCTTTTTGTTGGTTAAACTTGGCTTGGATTATTTCGCCTTCGTACTTTTGGAGGGTAACCTTCACCGCGTCAAGTCGATCATCTGGAACCACTGCGGTCACTGCAGGTCCCTTACCGCACAATCCAGCAGTAACTGCCCCCGACTGCAAAGCATCCAACGCGATCGAAGCATTAAAACCGAGTACTGAGGAATAAATTATTCCATTGAGCGTGAGAGCCTCCCAAAAGTTGGCTTTTTCTGCTTCCCGATATGCGATTTTGACTAGCGGAGCAATAGTTTTTAGACGATTCACGTTGGATTTGGCTGAATATGCCTTTTTTTGGGGAACATGAAACAGAACCGACAAGCCTTCAGGAAGTGACGCTCGTGTAAGGAGGGCTCGTTTAGTGTTATCGGTTACTACGACTCCCCCGAAGTAACTGGCGCATGCATCGTCAAACGCGCCCGTCACTGTGACTTTCGCGTCAAAAGCGGCGTCCACGCCTAAGTTGATAACCGCTAAATCGTCAAGGGATTTTCCAAGAGCGGCAATAGTAGCCAATGCGACTGCGTTTGCGGCGACGCTGCTGCTTTTCAGTCCGCGTGCGATTGGGATATTTGAGTCGGTTTTTACTTTAGCGCCGAATCGTTTTTCCACTTTGAAGGTTTCCAATACACGCGCTACCGCTCCCTCAATCAGTGCAGTGTTCTCGGTGGGGTCAGATTGGATTTCGCCAATTATGACTTTGGGGTCGCTCGTGAGTTTGACTTCTGCCTTCGTCCACAGATCCACGCCGAACGCCGCACCCTGACCGGTAGCCATCGCGTTTACGATTGTAGCTGCCCCGTAGGCTACCGCGGTTGCTGATCCTTGAGTCACGCTTTCACCTGCCACATTCTAATTGTTTTAGTACTGCCTGCCTCATAACTTCTACGGGTGCCGCTTTGCCAGTCCAGATTTCAAACGACGCCGCGCCTTGGTAAATGAGCATTTCTAAACCGTCGACAACTTTGGCGCCAGCATCTTTCGCGTCTTTTGCTAGTTTTGTTTCCCTCGGGTTGTAAACTATGTCCATAACGACGAGACTTGGTTTTATCGAGGCGGGTTTGACGAGGCTTTCGTTAGAGTGGGGGTTCATGCCAACGTTGGTGGCGTTGATGAGGATGTCGGCATCCTGCAGGCTTTCTTGAACCGTGCTGGATGAAAGAGTTTTGACTGTGACTTTTTTGTGGAATTTCAGGTTTATGGATTCAGCTAAAGCGTCGGTTTTTCCGGCTGTCCTGTTGAGAAGAACCAATTCGTTGACTTCTTTTGCGAGGATGAACACTATGGCTTTGGCTGCGCCTCCTGCGCCGAGCAAAACCAGCTTTTTCCCTTTTAGGTCGACGTCGTTTTCTTCGAGAGCGTGGTGGGCCCCTGCGCCGTCGGTGCTGAAGCCGCGGAGGTTGCCGTTTTCGTTTAGGATCGTGTTGACTGAGCCAAGGAATTTGGCTGTTTCGTCAACTTCGTCCAGAAATGGAATTACTGCGGCTTTGTTGGGCATGGTTACGTTTAAGCCTTGGATGCTGAGACCGCGCATGCCACGTAGGGCGTTCTCAACGCCGGTTGTTGGGACTTTGAAAGCCAAGAAAACGTTGTCCAACTTCAGCTCGTGAAAAGCCGCATTCTGCATTGTGGGACTCAGGGAGTGTGCTATAGGGTCGCCTATCACGCCGTACACAGCCGTTTTCCCTGATACGTTCATGTCTTATTGGAGCCTCAGTAACTCGTACGCCAAACGCATATCTGGAAGAGTCATCTGCCCCGGAGCCGTCTCGCTGCCAACATCAAGCGCCGCAAAAGTGAAGAAGCCACCGAAAACCGGCGACAGCAACCGAGAAGTTCTGCCAAGGTCACCCATACCAAAACAGACCACCTTGACCTTCGCAGAAGCTTCCGAAGTAAACTGCAGAAGCGTCAGGTTATCTTGCATCTGAGCAGGGGTTGCGACGAGTTTGCAAACGTCTGCTCCGGCTTGGATTTGTTTTTGGAGAGTTTCATGAAGTTCGACGAGGGTGGGAGTACCGTTGTTGTTATGGAAGCTGATTACACATTTGGCACCTGATACCTTAACTTCTCTAACAAGTTCGCTTAGTCTTGGTGTTGCCAAGTCGAGGTCGACATATGGAAAGCCGCTTTTCGCCGCGTTAAGTGCCAGAAACCGATGTTCTATGGATTCCCGCACTGCCTTATCCGTGGCGATAAGGGGTACTTTTCGGTTCGCTAACAAAACATTGAGGTCGCAGTCCATGTCGAGTTCATCCAGACGAACCTCAATGAAATTTGCACCTAAGAGTTCTGCCTTCACTAACATTTTGAGGGCGTCGGTCAAGTTATACGGAAGAATTGAAACACAGATTTTTGGGGTCAACGTTCAATCACCTTTTCTTCTGGCACGGAAACGCCGAAATGTCTGCCGCCTTTCGCCGCAACGTGAACCAGCACTTCGTCGCCCGGTTTTAGTTCGGTCACGGGTGTGGATCCTTTTGGGGTGACTAAGCGAATGGTTTCGGCGTTTTGGAGGACGGTTTTTATTTTTTTACCCTCTACTTCGGCTTCGATAAGGATGAGGGGGCGGAACTCGGTTTTGCTTCTGCCCACGTTAGCTTTGCGGACTTTGCCTTCCCGGGTTAGTATGAGGACTTCTTCGCCCGCTTTTAACTCAGAGAGGTAACGGGTGTTCTGCAGTGATCCCAGTGTGTACATAGAGATTGAGCCCGCGTTAACCCTGAACGGACGCGCCGCCACATATGGGTTTTCATGAACCTCCGCTTCGACAAGGAATAGCCCCGCGCTTTGAGAGCCCACCAGAATGCCTTCGCCAGGCTCCATTAGGTCACAGGTATCGACGCAAACCCTTGCACCTGTACCGATTTGATTAACTGCAGTGATTCTTGCGGGAACCAACGGAATTTTTGGAATTTGCCGTTTGACTACGGCGGCGGTTTTGGAAATTTCCGCCGCCGAATCCGTGGTTAACAGAACTCCGTCTGTGCCTAACTCCAACGCTTCGAGAACAAGTTGAGCGTCTTTTGCGCTTTTGACTTCCGCGATAAGTTTACTTTTGCCACATACCCTCGCGATGAGGTTTTCCAATGGAATAACCCGCCAATCAAGACAATTGATGATTACATAATCAACGCCGGATTCGGCGGCTTTAACAGCAGTGTTTTCATCTTCTTTTCCACGAATAGTTACTTTGAGGGCGACGTTTTTTCCTTCACGTTTCAAATCTCTGATGGCACGTTCGTCGAACTTATCAGTTATGATGATTTCGCGTTTCACTGATGTGAGGGCGATTTTTCCTTTTAATACAGCATCGCTCAGGTCAGCGGCTAACCTGGCCAATTTTTCTCTTTCTGGTGAGTTTTCTGCTATTTGAATCCAAAGTTCTTTCAATTGGTTGCACCCAAAATTTTCTGCGCCGCCTCCAAAGAGGCGCTTTTGTGAACAATTGCTGAAAGTGCTTTGGTCATAGCTGTGGGGTTTTCATGCTGGAACACGTTACGCCCTATGGATAGTCCAGCGCCACCCGCCTTTAAGGCGTCAACTGTCATTTCCAAGATGTCTTTTGCGGTTTTGGCTTTGGGGCCCCCTGCGATCACGACTGGAACAGGGCAGCATTCTACAACCGCTTTAAAGGATTCAAGATCGCCAGTGTAGTTAGTCTTGATAATATCCGCACCCAGTTCTGCACCTAATCGAGCTGCGTGAGCAACCAGGTCAGATGCGTGTTCATTAGTTATTTTTGGTCCTCGAGGGTACATCATGGCAAGAAGGGGAACGCCGAACAGATCGCATTCTTCAGCCACTTTGCCCAGTTTAATCAGCATCTTGTCCTCTTCTTGCGCTCCCAAGTTAACGTGAACGGAAACAGCGTCTGCACCTAACCGAACGGCTTCCTGTACGCTGCAGACTTGAACTTTGTTGTTGGGATTCGGATTAAGATTTGAAGCTCCAGAAAGCATAATGATTAACCCCGCGTTTCCCGCATCGACGTGTTTAGCGATGCCTTTATGCACTAAGACTGCGTCTGCTCCGCCTTTGATTAAACCGTTGATGGTGGTTTGCATGTTTTCTATTCCTTTGCAGGGACCTATGGTTACGCCGTGGTCTATGGGTACGATTACAGTTCGATTATCAGATCGGAAAATGCGGTTTAATCTTCGTTGTTTGCCTTCCATGCTAGTACCACCCAGTTGTTGTTCGAATCCAAGCTGAGGTCATGTTATTGGCTCCTTAAGGATTTTCTTATTAGTTCCAATGCTTTTTCCCGTTGGTTCCAATCTACAAACAGCAGAATACTTGACGCAATAGTGAGAATACCGGCTATGTTAATGCCGTTTACACGGAGAACTTCGCTAATTTTGCCGATGATGCCCTGCGTTTCCTCTAAGCCAACACCGCGAATTTTCAGGAACACCAAATCTTTTTTTACCGCCATTGCCTTGGCTTCAGAATTCGCCAAAACGGTTTGATGGATATCATTGAAAAAATCGTCCAACGGTTTTTCCGCGGAGACATAAAGTATGGCGGAATTCGTGTTTGTGGACATACCCACCAATTGCGAATGCTTCTTGGCTTTTGTAAGCATGTCCTCGATTATTTGAGGGTTGTCGATAATTTTCTGTCCAACAACTGTTATTTCAGCGATAGGCGACTGACTCGCTTGTTCAACGTCGAGCTCTGAAGCTAAGGCGCCTTTGATAACTGTTCCTTCACGGGTTAAGTCACCGTGCGCGCTACTGATCACTCGGACATCCACCGACAATGGCTTGTATTTTAGAGCCTTGGAATGGATGAATTTTGCCCCTGAATCCGCAAGTCCAACAAGCGTGTTAACGTCGATTTCTGCCAACCGCCGGGGGTTAACGACGACTTTGGGGTCTCCAGACATTATGCCATCGGCATCGGTGGCTAATACAACTTCGTCTGCCTTGAGCGCTTCAGCCAATAAGAAAGCTGTTGTATCGCTTCCGCCGCGTCCCAAAGTAGTAACTTTGCCTTCCACAGTTCTGCCCACAAAACCAGCTATGACGGGAACCACGCCTTTCTCAACAAGGGGCAACACTAGTCTTTGGATTCTTTGCTCACATTGGTCTCGGCTAGGGTTTGCGTTGGAGAAACAAGCGTCTGTAATTATTGGCCAGTCATCGTCTCGGGGATCGAAGTAGCGGGATTCCACGCCGTTTGTTCGCAAAGCAGCGCTGAATATGCGTACGCTGGTTCGTTCACCCATGGACAGGATATCGTCGAGTTCGTGTTTTTCAAGTTTGCCGTTCGAAGAGTTTTTTGCGGTGTTCATAAGGACATCGGTTGTTTTGCCCATGGCTGAAACTACTACGGCAATCTTTGTTCCTCTTTTTGCCTCGTTAACCACCGAAGCTACGGCTTTGGATAGCCTTTCAGGGTCACCTAGACTAGAACCGCCGAATTTGACCACAATTTTTTTGCAAGGTTTTGCACTTTTCATAAGTCATTCATCCCGCGCCCAGAACTTTCCAAAAGTTTTCTGTTCTGGGCTTAGTTAAAGTAATAATAGAAGCTGTACTCGAAGCTATAGAAGTGGATAGAAATATTTCTCGCCTGAAGCGCGACGTTCATAGGTATAGCCCCGAATCTGTTAATCCACAGAGCCCTCCAAAAATAAAAGCGTTTCGGAAAATAGCCGCCAAAACAGCCTCAAAACAGGATTCAACAGTTACTTTTCCCGCTGTTAGTCGTTGAATATGAAGTTTTCATTAACTTTCCTTTTGGCTTTTTCTTAACGCGTACACTACCGCCAAGATAATGGCTAAAACGATACCTATAATTGCAATTGAAATTAGCACTGTTAGGAGCCATGGGTTGCTTTGATTTCCATTCGACGCTGGCGTGTAAACAGCATAAACACTTAAGACGTTACCTGTCGTTGCCGTTCCCGATGGACAAACCGTAGATGCCACCGAACTGGAGGCTGAGTAGACTGCAGTCTCGTTCATGCCCGAACTATAATAATAGGTCGCTGCGTTCTGGAAAACCACTCCTATCCAATAAGTGAATTTCGGGAGAGCAGTGTAGTTAACATTAAAGCTGACCCAACTGCCGTTAGTTGCTTCAACATTAACTGTTTCGCTGCTGGCTATCAGGGACACCGGCGCGCCGTTGGCATCTGAGTAAATGACCGCTTGAACTATTCCTCCGCCTGTCGCCATGTAAACCTCAACCCGGGTGATGCCCCCAACATTACCGGGAGAAGTAAAGTTAGAAATCAAAAGTCCACCAAATGTCGAGTTAGATGAGTTGCCAATCTGGGCATATCCGAAACTTTGGGACCCAGCCGAAACGGATGAAGAAGACCCTGCGATGAGAAACACCGATAAAAACAGAACAGTACAAATTGCTAGGTATACGTGGGTTTTAATCGATTTCTCCATCTGATTCACCGATTGATTTCTAAATATGCACCTTCGTTTTAATAGTTTTACATTATAACCAAAAATCGAGTAGCTTCGAATTCGGACTTTCGCTCAGAAAGGGGATAGATGCTTTGAGCAATTTTCAGAACCAGCCTACGCTAGAGCTCTTTGGGTTCTATTTTGATTATCTGAGGAATCTTCCCCCAAGTCCCCACGCATCCCTTGTACACAATTAACACACCTTCAACGCCTACGATAGATTTGGCGAGATCAATGCCACATTGAATCCCTGCATTTGGGTCATCGCCCTTCACCACGTTCCCTACAGCAGTGGCCACAGCATCCGCCAACCCAGCGTCAACACAAAAAACCGTCGCAGCCTCCGCATCCCCAAAACTCAATGCATGACTAAACCGCCCCGAACTCGTCGCAACCCCAACCGGAAACTCGCATAGCCGAAAACCAAACCGACGCGACAAAGGCTCTTCTCCGGCAGCAAACGCAACATCAATCGGCACATTCGAAACAGCAGAAACTTCCCCTCCATCTTCAACCACAGCAACATCGCAGCCAAACTCAACGATGTCTTTCACAGCTAAATCAGCCAAAACGCCAGCCACAGCAGCCATCGGACCCACGTTGGCTTTCTGTGACGCTTCCGCCATCAGCTTAGCCACTAAAGGTTCCTCTGGTGCTGGAAAAGGCTTGAGAGTCCACTCGAATTTTGGGTGAGCAACAATATACTCTTCGAGTTGGATTCTGTTGCGCTTAATAGATTCTTGTGCGGCTTCAATGCCTTCCTTTTTATCCGCAATTAATGTACAATTGGAGTCTTTGTAGGAGAACTCTTGCTTAAACAAGTTCTTCATTTTGTTTTCACGGTCAACTTGCTAAGGTCTGTTGCTGTGAACTTCGTGGTTGTTCTGCTTTACCGATTTGATGGCTCTTGCAGGACAAGCATCCACACACGCACTACACGTGCTACCCACACATTTCTCTTTGTTAAAAACTATGGAACAATCCTCAATCAACGTAATCGCTTCAACTGGACACAGAGCAACACAGGAACCGCAGTTGATGCATTTCTCTTTGTCCACCTCGATAAGTTTGGGCAACCTAACTTCTACGCCTTTCTTGCGGAAAGCCTCCACAACTTTATCCAACGTTTCCTCAGGAACTTCAGCCAGAACTTCTCCGCCTTTGCTGTTCAACTGGGCAGTAACGATGGTTATAGGAACCTCCAACTCAAGAATGACCTCTGAAACTATGGGTTTACTTACGATGTGCTCGGAGAATTTAAGAAGAATTCGTGCCACCGTTTTAGCTCCTCCCCAACAGCTTAGACACATCCTCTGAGGTAACAATGCCAAGCACTTTCTGTTCGTTGTCGATAACTGGGAGCGCAGAAATATGGTGCTGAGCCATCCGTTTTGAGGCCGTCTCCAACGGCTCATCCAGCTTAGCAGTAAACACACGCCTAGTAACAATGTCTGAAAGCACAGTTTTTCCTTCCGCAAGCGCACGTGTGATGTCCCAAGAAGTTACGATACCATTAAGCCTCCCTTGATCATCCACGACCATTATGTGGTTGACTGATTTAGTCACGATGCGTTTGGCTATGGCACTAACCTCTTCCGTTTCCTTGCAAGTTACCGCCGCCTGCATCACGTTGGCCACGTAGGCAGTAGCTTCCGTCTGTTTCATACCTTTAAACTTGGTATCCAGAGGCAAAGTTTCAACTGGTGCAGACAAAAAGAACTCGCCCTCATCAATCCAAGCTTTAAGCGTAGACGCAACACTACGAGCAGTCTTCAAACTAGAAAGCGAACTCACTCGGATTTTCCTGTCGCCAACCGTTACGCTTCCAGACTTCAACTCTTTGTAGCTGACCTTAGCCAGTTTAGGTCTGTCCCTTCTTGGAACACCATAATCCACAACGTTGGTGAAAATCTCTTCGTCACGAATCGCTGTTTTCTTTACCAATCCTTCATTCAAAATCGGAATGGGAATACCTAAACCGATGTAAAGTGTCGTACCATATCGAGTGAAACTTGCACCCCGCAGAAACTCTGTGTTCATCTTTTTGGCGTCACCCCGAACCATCAACGTGCCATTCTGGCTTGATGCTTCATGCTGGGTTCCTTCCCCGATAACGTAGCCTTGCCCGCCTCCAAGGAAAATTCTGGTTCCGATGCCTATGGTTTCGTAGTCTGGGTCATTCATCAAAGGGTTAAGTTCGCCTGCACCAGAATAAGTCGCATTCTTCATCCGAGGCAGCAACTTACCCATGTAAGTGTAAATGGTTTCGTCCCTTCCGTTCACGGCACAATTATAATGCTGGTAACAATTGCGGAAATTAAGCAAGTAAAATTGGTTCAAATCATCCTTCGTCAAATTCGTCTTCAATTGCGTTCTAGGATAGCAGTCTGTGCCGTAAGCGGTTGCCCTTAATTCAACCTCCTCACCGTTAACTAGATCTTCAATTAGGTGCCCGCCGCCATACTCGAAAGGCTCGGTTTCCGACATCGCCGTAGCCCCAATGTACAAATCCACAGCAGCACCAGGATGACAAATCGGCACGTTGTTAATCCAGGCATTATCGATCTTTATAGGCGGATCAGAGTGCCCAACATTTATGATGGCTCCGGAGCTGCACATAGCGCCAAACGTGCCGGTGGTAACAACATCTACTTCTTTAAAAGCCACCTCGACACCGCTGCTTTCGACAAGCCGTTTCATTTCTTCAGCGGTTAAAACTTGAGCGTCGCCTTTGCGGATTTTCTCGTTAATTTCCGCGACTGTGCGGGTGTTTTTTTGAGGGTTGAGCGCTTTTTCCTCCAACCAATGTCAACCGAATAGGTTTTCTGCGTATTAATAGCTTTTGCAGCCCAATCGAAGCCTCCACAAGTCAACCTAACTGTTATTCGCACTCAGCAAACTAAGCGGGAAATTTAGATGAAACAAAAAGTGACATAAAAAACTGCTCCGTAACCAAACCATAAGCTCCAGTCTTAGCTGAATCCTCGTCGAATCGTTCAACCCCGTCTGTGCGCCTACCGGGAACCCTAATGGCAAAGGGCACAGGCTCCCGTGTGTGGGTTCCAACCGGAATCGGAGTGGGATGATCAGGCAAAACAGCAATTGAACAAGGCTCTTTGATCCCCTTAAGAATCCTTCCAAGCAGCCTGCTGTCGAGATCTTCGATTGTTTTCACTTTCAACTGCGCGTCCTTTACGTGACCCGCTTCGTCAGGAGCCTCAACATGGACAAAAACCAAATCGTTAGTCTTCAGCGCCTTTAAAGCAGCGTCGGCTTTGCCCTCGTAATTAGTGTTCGCCAAACCAGTTGCACCCGAAACTGTGATGACCTCCATCCCCGCGTAAGCTCCGATGCCCTTTACTAAATCCACCGCTGAAATAACCGCTGCTTTTAGCCCATATTTTTCCTTGAAGGAAGGCATAGACGGTTTTGGTCCGCCTCCCCAAGGCCAAATCATGTTTCCAGGATTTTTTCCGGCATTCACTCTGGCAACATTAACAGGATGTGAAGACAGAAGCACCTTTGACTTCAAAATCATCTCCCCAAGATTGACCGCCGTTTCTTGAACTTCCTTGGATTTTGCCTTCGGCAGAACCGTGGAGATTTTTTCTCCGATCGCATCGTGTGGTGGAGTGCAGTCGATTTGGCGGGAATCAGGAATGTTGCGCAAAATCAGGAAGTGCCGGTAGTCTAATCCGGAGTAGAACTCGATTTTCCCCGGCTTTCCAAAAAACTTGTTTACAGCTTGAATCAGCTGTTTTGCTTCGTCGGTGCTGATGTGGCCGGCGGAGTAATCGGCGATGGCACCATTTTTCTCGGTTATGAGGTTGCATCGGAACGCTGCATCGTTTTTTCCAAGTTTAATGCCTCTTGCAGGCGCTTCCAAAGGACCCCGACCAGTACAGTACAGGTGTGGGTCGTATCCCAGCAAGGATAAAATGGCGGTTTCGCTACCTGGGTGCATGTCATCGGGCACGTTTTTGATGAGCCCGCTCTTACCCTGAGCGGAGATGGCATCCATGTTTGGCTTATAAGCAACCTGCAAAGGAGTCCGGTTTCCAAGTTCGGGAACTGGATAATCTGCCATTCCGTCGCCAACAACCAACAGATATTTCAAGTAACGTCCATCCTGAAACACGCTTTTAACTATGTTCGATTTTTGTTAAGAACGGTATTGTCACCGGAATATCTAAGTAGCGTTTTCTTTCAGGCTACCAGAATTTCCAAGGCAACGCGTCCATGTATTCGTTAAGGGACCGAATTGTGGTGCCGTTGTGCTGTTTGAGGACTCTTGCAAGCGCCGAAGCTAACTCGAGGTTTACGATCACAGGCACGTTGAATTCTACTGCTTGCCGCCTGATTATGTACCCGTCAGTAAGCACGTCGGTGTAGCTTACGCGTTTGTTGGGCATGGGCACGTTAATAACTAGATCGATTTTGTGGTCCTGCAAGTAATCCAAGATGTTTTCGGGGTTCGCGGTTGCTTCTTTGACTTTGTAGAGAGCTTGAACAGTCTTAACGCCTTCAGCCCGCATGATTTCAGCAGTGTGCTTTGTCGCGTAGATCGTGAAACCCATTTCCTCGAATGCTTTGGCTAATGCTACTGCACGGTGTTTGGGTTCCTCGCCGCCGACTGTTATTAGAACTGAGCCATTTTTTGGTGGCATGCGGAATTCTGCTGACTGAAGTGCCTTGGAGAATGCATCCGCGAAGTTTTCGCCCAAGCAAGCGACTTCGCCTGTGCTTAGCATTTCCACGCCCAAAACTGGGTCGGCGCCGCTTAATCTCATGAAGCTGAACTGCGGAACTTTCACTCCTACGTGCCGAATGGGAGGTAGTTCGCAGGTTTTAAGTGCAACGCTGAATTTCTTGTCAAGCATCGCTAACGTAGCGAGTTCGATAAGGTTTACCCCCCGGGTTTTGCTCACGAAGGGCATGGACCGTGAAGCACGAAGGTTACATTCGATTACGCTGACTTCGCCGTCTTTGACGAGGTACTGGATGTTGTAGGGACCCTTGATTCTGAGCGCTTTTACGATTTTCTGGGTGGCGTTTTCGACTTTCTTGAGGATTTCTGGGCTTAGCGTCTGTGTTGGGATGGTCATAGTTGCATCGCCACTGTGCACGCCTGCGTTTTCGATGTGTTCGATTACTGCGCCAATAAGGCAGGTTTCGCCGTCTGAAACGCCGTCTGCTTCTACTTCTTTTGCGCCCTCGATGAATTTGGAGATAACGACTGGTTGGTCTCGGCTGACTTTCGCAGCTAATTTGAGGAAGTTATCCAATGAAACTTCGTCGTATGCCACACGCATAGCTGAGCCGGAGAGAACGTAACTGGGTCGCACTATTACTGGATACCCGATTTTCTCAGCAAATAGTTTGGCACCTTCTATGGAGGCGAGTTTGCTCCATGGCGGCTGTGGGATATCGAGTTTGTCAAGTAGTTCACTGAATTTGGATCGATCCTCAGCTCGGTCGATGTCTTCTGCTGCTGTGCCCAGCAGTTTGACGCCGGAATGAGCCAACTTCATTGCTAACGTGTTTGGGATTTGGCCACCTACGCTTGCTATAAGGCCCTGCGGGTTTTCTTTCTCGTAGATGTCCAATATTCTTTCGGGAGTTAACTCTTCAAAGTACAGTTTATCGGAGACATCGTAGTCGGTGCTGACAGTTTCAGGGTTATAGTTAACCATAATGGCTTCTTGGACGCCGTACTTCTTTAGTGCCCAAACGGTGTTAACTCCGCACCAGTCGAATTCGACGCTTGAGCCAATACGGAAAACGCCGGCACCCAAAACGAGGACTTTGCTTTTGCTCTTACTCAGCTCGATGTCGTCCTCATCTCCGCCGTAAGTCAAGTAGAGATAATTAGTTTTAGCTGGATATTCAGCTGCCAAAGTATCTATTTGTTTGATTGCTGGAATAATGCCTGCTGTTTTGCGGAATTGTCGCACTTCTGGCTCAGTTGTGTTGGTGCAGATTGCGATTTGTTCATCGGAGAAGCCCAGACGTTTTGCTTCCCGTACGGTATCCTTTGCCGCGCTGTCTTTGAGTTGGAGGGAGCATAGTTGAGTTTCCATGTCGATAACGTTCTGGATTTTATGCAGGAAAAACGGGTCTACCCCGCTTAACCGGTAAATTTCCTCGATGGATAACCCCATTTTTAGGGCTTTTACTATTTTGTAAAGGCGTTCGTCGGTTGGGTTTGCCAATGCGTCTTTTATGCGATCAGGCGTTTCGGGTTCTGAGTCGTCGGTGTTGCAGACTAAGCCCAGTTTGCCGTTATCCAGCATGCGAACGGCTTTTTGTAGGGCCTCCTCTAAGCAGCGTCCGATGGACATGACTTCGCCCACGCTGCGCATTTGGGGTCCGATGTGGCGGTCTGCGTACCGAAACTTCTGCAGATCCCATCGGGGGATTTTGACTGTGATGTAGTCTAGCGCGGGTTCAAAGCAGGCGGTTGTAACTTCGGTGACTTTGTTTACGAGTTCGGGAAGCGTGTAGCCAATTGTCAATTTCGTGGCTATGTACGCGAGTGGGTAACCTGTGACTTTGCTGGCTAACGCAGAGCTGCGGGACATGCGGCTGTTGACTTCTATAACACGATACTCTTCGCTTTTCGGATGCAACGCCCACTGAATGTTGCATTCGCCCACGATACCCAACGCTCGGATAGCGTTTATCGATGTGCTGCGGATGAGGTGGTATTCGCGGTTGGTCATAGTCTGCGATGGAGCTACCACTATGCTGTCGCCCGTGTGGACGCCCATGGGGTCGAAGTTTTCCATGTTGCAGATAGTTAAGCAGTTATCGTTGTAGTCCCGCACGACTTCGTATTCGACTTCTTTCCAATGTCCCACGTATTCTTCGACGAGGACTTGGTGGATTCTGCTTTGTGCTAAGCCGCGGGTGGCAATGTCTCTGAGTTCCCACGCATTGTGGGCTACACCGGCGCCTTTGCCGCCAAGCGTGTAAGCGACTCGGAGAATAACTGGGTATCCGATTTCTTTTGCCACCGCCAATGCTTCCTCAACAGTGACTGCGGCTTTGCTTCTCAGCGGGGGAACGCCAGCTTTGAGCATGGCTTCCCGGAAACGTTCACGATCACCGGTGTCTTCTATAGCTTGAACGGGGGTACCGAGAACCTTAACGTTATATTTTTCAAGGATCCCTCCCTTATACAATTCGATGCCGCAGTTTAACGCGGTTTGCCCGCCAAAACCTAACAAAATACCGTCTGGACGTTCTTTCGCGATGACTTTCTCCACATATTCGGGAGTAACTGGTAACAGGTATACTTTGCCCGAAAGCCTCGGGTCGGTCTGGATAGTTGCGATGTTGGGGTTAATGAGAACAGTCTGTATGCCTTCTTCCATCAGGGCCTTGAGGCATTGACTACCACTGTAGTCGAATTCGGCTGCTTCGCCGATTTTGATGGCACCACTTCCCAGAACCAGCACTTTCTTAATCCAGTCGAGCTTTGGCATTACTGTTTTGCCTCCATGTTCTTCGCGAACTCGTCAAAGAGGAATTCAGTGTCGTAGGGTCCTGGTGACGCTTCAGGATGCCACTGCACAGCGAAAACAGGCTTGGTTTTGTGCCGCATCCCCTCGACTGTTTTGTCGTTGGCGTTTATGAACCAGCATTGCAGCGACGTTTTAGAGAAGCAATCTACGTCGACAGCGTAACCGTGGTTTTGGGTGGTGATGTAGCACCGGTTAGTCTTTAGGTCTAGCGCCGGCTGGTTTTGACTGCGATGCCCAAACTTTAGCTTGTAAGTATCCCCGCCTTGAGAAAGCGCCAGAATCTGAGCGCCTAAGCAAATACCCATCAGCGGTACTTTTTCAACCAGTTCTTTGACTGTTTCTACAGTCTTAGTGCAGCGTTTGGGATCTCCGGGACCATTACTTACGAAAATGCCGTCAGGCTTGTAGAGAAGTATGTCCTCGGCCGAGGTGTTATAGGGTACTCGGATGACGCTGATGCCGCGTCGCAGAAGGTTGCGGATTATGCTGTTTTTGACTCCGCAGTCGATTAGGACAACGGTGCGTTTTCCGTCAACTTTGTATTGGACGGGTTCTTTCACGCAGACTTCAGCCACCAAATCAGTCGCATTCGGGTCAGGAATATTTTTAGCTTCGTTGACCAGAGCGTCAAGATTGAGTTCCTCACCTTCTGCGCAAACCTTGATAATGCCGAGCATAACGCCGTGAGTTCGAAGTTTTTTTGTTAATCGTCTAGTGTCTATGCCGCTGATTCCTGGAATACCCTCATCCCGCAACCACTTATCGAGAGTGCGTGTTGATGCCCAATGGTGAGGGTGCTCGCAGAGTTCATGTATAATGAGCCCCGAGGTTTGAATGTGGTCAGATTCAAAGTAAAGCGGCAAACCCAAGTTCAAGTCGCAAGCCGGAACGCCGTAGTTACCTACAAGCGGGTATGTTAAAGCCAAAATCTGCCCTTTGTAGGATGGATCAGTCAACGCTTCTGGATATCCAACCATAGATGTTGAAAAGACTACTTCACCGGTAAGTTTCTTTGCTGCTCCGAACCCTTTCCCGAGGAAAAAGGTGCCATCTTCTAAAACCAGAGCCGCTTTCTTGCTTTTGCAGGAGTTAAGTTCTTGGACCAAAGCCCTATTCTACCTATCAGGTTGAATTTTTAAACGTTGTGTTTTTGCTCGTTTTTGCTGTGAACTGTTGGACTACCATGTCAAGCTTGTTCCCGGCTTCCTCAAGTTCCTTGTCCATCTTGGATATATCCGATTTGGTTATCAAGATGATTTTTTCACGCTCACAAAGCATTCTTTTAACTTCCGCGGGTGCGGGTCCGCCTTTGACCTTGCATGCTTCCACGAGTTTGAGAGGGTCTGCAAGTACCTTGATATCTTCAGTTTTCACGTTGAGCTTTATGCTTGTGGAATCCTCTGCAGCCTTCGCGAGCAACTTTGGAGTCGCATCCGCAAAAGTTAGTTTTGCTTCGATTAGTGACTTGACCAAGGCGCCGACAATTTTGTGCGCAGAACGGAATGGGATGTTATATTTGCGGACCAGCAAGTTAGCCAGCTCGGTTGCCGCTACGAAACTTTTGAGGGCTTTTTCGGAAACATCAGAGGTGACTTTGAGTTTGGGTGCCAGTTTGTGAATCATGTCCAATGAGGCTCGGACGTTGTCGATAGATTCCCAAAGCTTAGGCGTGATTTCCTGAAAGTCCAAGTTGTAGGTTGAGGGTAGGCTTTTCACAGTAGCTGTTACTGTTACAAAGTTTCCCAAGACGTTGCTGGCGTGTGCGCGGATAATTTCTAAGACTTCAGGGTTTTTTTTCTGTGGCATTATGCTGCTTGTGCTCGTGAATTCGTCTGGAAGTTGTACGACGCCGAAATCGGGGCTGCTCCAGATTATGAGATCTTCCGCAAACCGGCTAAGGTTCACGGCGGTTAATGTAAGTGATGCAAGAGTTTCTTCTATGAAGTCTCGGCTGCCTACGGCATCGATAGAGTTTTCAACTAAGCCCCTGAAGCCCAATAGCTCTGCAGTTCGATCTCGGTTTATAGGGAAACTGGTTGTAGCTAAAGCGCCTGCCCCTAGCGGGCTCAAGTTGATTCGTGTGTAAGCACTTTGAATTCTTTGCATGTCCCGCTGAAACGCATCGACATATGAAAGCAGGTAATGAGCGAAGGTTACTGGCTGGGCGGGCTGCAGATGGGTATACTCTAGAATCACCGTTTCTAGGTGATCTTCCGCAACTTCTGCTAGATGTTCTTGAACGTGAGATAGGGAACGCATAAGGGTTAAGAGGTCAGTGCGAAGGGTCATGCGAATGGCTGTGGCAACTTGGTCGTTACGGCTTTTCGCGATGTGTAGGTTTCCCCCTGCTTCGGTCCCTGCTTCTTTGAGGACGACTTCTTCGACTGCCATGTGGACGTCTTCCATGGAGCTATCCAGCTGAATATCCGAGGCATTGGCTAAGGCTGCCAGGAGGGCGGCGCTGTCTTGCTTAGCGAGAATTTTCTGTTCGGTTAGCATGACAACATGGGCTTTGTTAATTGCTACAACCGAATCAAGCAGGCGGAAGTCGTCTTTAATTGATGAAGTGAAGCGGGCTACGTCTTCGCGTATGTTTCCGAGCCTGCCGCCATGCAAGATTTTAGACATCTAATTTCTCCAACTAGTTGTTACCGATTGTTTCAGTTTAAGCTTTTTTGGTTGGTTTCCGCTTTTTGGTTGTAGACTGTTTCAGTGCGTTGTACATTCTGGTCTGCAAACCCCAAAGTTCGATGAAGCCTTTAGAGTACGACTGGTTAAACGATGTTTTGATGTTGTAGTTTGCCAGGTTCTTGTCGTATAGCGACATCGGTGAGGAGCGTCCGACAACTTGGAGTCCTCCTTTGAACAGCTTTAGCCGAACTTCGCCAGTCACGTTTTCCTGGGATTTGTTGATGAATGCGTCGAGGTCATCTTTGAGCGGATCAACCCATAAGCCAGCGTATGCTAAGAAAACCCATTGGGCGTCGACTTGTGCCTTGAAGAGAACTTCGTTTCGGGTCATAACCATCTTTTCGAGGTCTTTGTGAGCTTCAAGAATGACGGTTGCGGCGGGGCACTCGTAGACTTCGCGGGATTTGATACCGACTAAGCGGTCTTCAATATGGTCTATGCGCCCAACACCGTTCTTCCCGGCAATTTCATTCACTGTTTGGATGATATCAAGGGGTTTCATTTTCTTGCCGTTTACAGCAACAGGTACGCCTGCTTCAAACTGTATGGTCACGTATTCAGGCTTGTCGGGCGCTTTCTCGGCTGCAACTGTCCAAAGATAAGCTTCTGCGGGCGGTTCCTGGCTTGCGTCTTCCAGCAAACCGCATTCGATGGCGCGTCCCCAAACGCTGGCGTCGATGCTGAACATTTTTGCTGCAGTGGAAACTGGAATGCCTTTGGTTTTGGCGTATTCGATTTCTTCTTCGCGAGTCAAACCCCAATCGCGTACTGGAGCAATAATTTTCATGTCGGGTGCCAAGGAGCCTAGGGTTATGTCGAAGCGGACTTGGTCGTTTCCCCGACCAGTACATCCGTGAACTAAACCAGTTGCACCTTCTTTCTCTGCGATTTCCACCATCTTTTTGGCGATTAGTGGGCGGCTTAGGGCGGTGCTTATGGGGTATTTGCCCTCGTATAATCCGTTGGCTTTTATTGCTGGGAAAATGTAATTGGTGACGAATTCGTCTTTGGCGTCGATGTGGTAATGTTTGAAAACTCCAAGTTTCTTGGCTTTCTCTGCTGCTCCCATCAAGTCTTCTTGTTGCCCAACGTCGACGGTGACGGTTATGACTTGGGCGTTGTTTCTTTCTTGGAGGTACTTGATTAGGACTGATGTGTCTAGTCCGCCGCTGTATGCTAAGACGAGTTTTTCTCCCATGCTTGCTCACCCGTTTTTGAATTTGGAATTGTTCCCCTTAGGTTACACGCAGTGTTTTTAAACTTTACGACTTCGTTGTAACATAACAAGCTTTAAATGTTCTAAATGATACATTTTGGTCCATGACAACCGCCCAGGACGTCCGCAACTATTTACGTAACAAGCCGTACCTGTTGGAAGCCTTAGAGAAAGGTATAGTAAACCTAAGCGAACTCAGCCGTCAAATCCAAATAGAACTGAAAACCCGCAACATAACTGCCACTAAAGCTGCTCTACGTCGATTCGCGGAAGAATTGCAAAAACACAAGCAGAAACGGGAAGAAAAGGTTCTATATGTCCTCAAACGCAGTGGCATTGCAGTATACGACCGCAAAGCGGTAATCATTACTGCTAAGGAAATCGCTGTGAAAAGTGGCATGAGGGTGGATTTGCCTGACAAATTCGTGTATTTACTGGACCGCGCAGATTTGCCTGAGCGGGTTAGCACTCTAATTAAACATGATAACTGCACGATGATCGTGGTTAATTCGCCCGAGGAATTGGAAGCCACCGTGGGGGTCGTTGCTTTCTTGACAACGCTTTTAGCGGAGCAAAATGTGAACATCGTTGAGTTCATTTCCTGCTGGACTGAAACAATCATTGTGGTAGAAAAGAAAGACAGTCTCAAGGCTTATGAAGCACTAACTAACTTGGTGGGTTAAGCCGCTATGGTTAACCACAATAATCTTAAGATTCGCAGAGAAATAGTCCAGGTTTGAGATGAAGCCATGTCACCCAAACGCCAAGTTATCCTTAGGTCTCCAGCTACAAGTGCTAACTTGGGACCCGGATACGACGTTTTCGGGTTGGCTTTAGAATTCCCCGTCGATAAAGTAACGTTGACTCTTGAAGAGAACGGAGAAATCGGGATCAAAGTTTCTGGTGTCAAATCGGAATCTATCTCAAGGATACCCGAGAGGAATACCGCGGGTGTTGTGGCAAAATACATGATTCGGGAGTTCTCGTTGAAAGCGGGCTTGTCGATTCAGATTGAGAAGGGGGTTTGGCCAAGCAAGGGTTTGGGTAGCAGTGCCGCCTCGGCGGCAGCCGTTGCTTATGGACTTAATGAAATGTTTAGCCTTAACTTGGACAATAGACAACTTGTTCGGTGTGCAGCAAAGGGCGAAGTCGCCTCAGCCGGTATTGAGCATGCCGATAACGTTTCGGCCGCCATCTGTGGAAACTTTGTCATCCTCAAATCCTATGATCCGCTAGAAATCGTTAACTTGAAGGCGCCTCTGGACATGGAGGTTTCTGTATCTTTCCCTCACATGGTTACTCCGCCTCATAAAACTGCTCAAGCCCGTTCGGTCGTGCCAAGGATGATCCCAATTGAGAAAATGGTGAGAAACGTTGGAAATGCGGCGGCTATGGTTAGCGGATTCGCGTCGGGCAACGTTGATTTGATTGGGCAGTCGATGTTAGATGCGGTGGTTGAGCCTGCGCGTGCATCATTGATTCCTGGTTACCAGAAGGTTAAGGAGAACGCTTTGAAGGCGGGTGCTTGCGGCGTCACCATTAGCGGCGCTGGACCAGCTATGCTTGCGGTGGTTAACAAAAAGAAAGCGGATTCGGCGAAGGTTGCGGATGCGATGAAGTTGGGTTTCAAGTCTGCCGGTTTTGAAGCAACAGCGTTTTCTACGAAACCTGGCAAAGGCGTATGTTTAATGGAGAACTGAAAAAGATGACACATCAAGAATGCATAAATTGTGGATCGAATTACGGCATAAATGAGATTGTGTATTTCTGCAAGAAATGCGGGGACCTCTTAGAGGTCAAGTACGATTTTGGTGAACTCGCAGAGAAGTTGGAGAAGAGCAATTGGCGAAATGTGTCCTTGTCGGTGTGGCGGTACAAGGATTTCATGCCCATTGATGACGTTAGCAAAATCGTTTCGTTAAATGAGGGGGGCACGGGGCTTCATAGCTGCCATAAACTGGGTAAACAGCTAGGTCTTTTGCAGTTATATGTCAAGAACGAGGGTGAAAATCCAACTGGCAGCTTCAAAGACCGCGGCATGACCGTTGGCGTCTCTAAAGCCAATGAGCTTAATGTTAAAAATGTCATATGTGCCTCCACGGGGAATACTTCTGCTGCTTTGGCGGCTTACGCGGCAAAAGCTGGAATGCAGTGTACGGTTCTGATTCCGTCGGGCAAAATCGCGTTTGGCAAACTTTCGCAAGCTATGATTTACGGCGCGAAGGTTCTGCAAGTTCGGGGCAATTTTGACCAATCCCTAGACATGGTTTTGAAGTTGGCAGAGATGCATCCCAGCATTTACTTGCTTAACAGTATCAACCCCTTCCGAGTAGAGGGCCAAAAGTCGTTGGGTTTCGAAATCTGTGACCAGTTAGACGGTGAAGCCCCGGACCGAATCGTTGTTCCGGTAGGAAATGCGGGAAACATCAGCGCCATCTGGAAAGGCTTCACCGAATACCACAGACTAGGTTTCATCAAGAAACTTCCGAAGATGACGGGCATTCAAGCTGCGGGGTCCGCGCCTATTGCTCAGATGATTAAAAGCGGCAGCAAAGAGATGATTCCTGTTGTGGCACCTGAGACGTTGGCGACTGCCATTCGAATCGGCGCGCCTGTCAGCTGGAAGAAAGCCGTGTCTGCTATCCGAAACAGTGGAGGCACTGCGGAGACCGTTACTGACGACGAAATTCTGGCTGCTCAGAAGATGCTGGCTCGCGTCGAAGGCATATTTGTTGAGCCTGCAAGTGCGTCGTCTATCGCAGGCTTGATTAAACTGGTTAATGCGGGAGTAATCGGCAAGGGCGAGCGTGTTGTTTGTGTAACCACAGGACACGGACTCAAAGACCCAGACACGGCCATCAAGTCCAGTGAGAAACCCATCGAAGTCGACGCTGAAATGTCAGCTATTGAAGAGGCGCTAGGCTTAAAGCGGCAAGTGGCAATTCTAGAGCGGTGATATTTACATGAGGATTATTCTAGTTGGCTACGGCGTAGTTGGAAAAGGCGTAACTACAATCCTTGCTC
The DNA here is from genome assembly GCA_017883615.1 of Candidatus Bathyarchaeota archaeon. GTDB lineage: Archaea > Thermoproteota > Bathyarchaeia > Bathyarchaeales > Bathycorpusculaceae > JADGNF01. Next base: position 85,573 of record JADGNF010000014.1, on the reverse strand, counting down.
GCAAATACACTGAGAAGGTTAAGGACAATGGGTTTAGTCCAAAGATCGTTGCTATCGCTGATATAGATGGGGCGGTCATAAACCCGAGAGGGCTTAGCCCTGAAAAGCTGGAAGCGATTAGACAACGTGGTTATCCGATATCTGCAGATCCTGAATTTGGCCACAAAGGAATGCCGGCGTTGGATGTTATTGAATCGGTTGAAGCGGAAGTGGTTGTTGAAGTCACACCCGTCAACATCAAAAACGGTGAACCAGCCCTTTCTCACATAACTAGAGCGTTTAAAACAGGGAAGCACGTTGTCACAACTAATAAAGGGCCATTAGCTTTAGCCATGCCTGCATTAACAGAATTGGCGGAGTACAACAACGTTTACCTTCGATTCAGCGGCACAGTCGGTGGTGGAACACCCATGCTCGAGTTCGCCAAAAAATGCCTTGCAGGGGACAAAATTCTCGCTATAAGGGGCATATTAAACGGCACAACTAACTACATATTAACAGAAATGTCCCAAAACCGCGTAACCTTCCAAGAAGCATTGGCAAACGCACAGAAGCTCGGTTACGCGGAGAGAGAACCATCAATGGACATTGACGGATTTGACACCGCCTGCAAAGTAGTCATTTTGGCGAACTGGATATTGAACAAGAAAATTACTTTAAAAGATGTTGACAGAACAGGCATCCGAGACGTATCGTTGCAAGCTCTTGATGAAGCTTCAAAGCGTGGCAATACCATAAAGCTAATCGGTTCAATCGACGGCGACAAAGCAACTGTAAAGCCGACTGAAATACCGAAAAACAACCCTATATGCGTCAGCGGAGTCTTAAACGCGATAACCTTCTTCACCGAATTTGCTGGTGAACAAACACTTGTGGGTAAAGGCGCGGGCGGGATAGAAACTGCCAGTGCAGTTTTAAGGGACCTCTTAGACATAAGACATAAGTTAGCAACAAAAATACTGGCATAGGACTGATTTGAAATGAAGATAGTGATGAAGTTCGGTGGAACCAGCGTTGGCACAGGCGAAAACATACGCCACGTTGCCGATTTAGTTACAGAATACGCTAAGAACGATTGCAGAGTTGCCGTCGTGGTTTCGGCATTGGCAGGCGTCACTAATAGTTTGATGGAGGTTGCTTGCCAAGCCAAAAAAAGCGATGCAAAACACATTGAAGCATTTACAAAAGAACTACTCCAGAAACATCTGAAAGCGATTTCAATCGCCATCAAGAGCAAAGTAATCCAAAAAGAAGTTAATCAAATCACAGAAAATACAATTTCTGAACTGGAAAAAGTTTTAACAGGCATATGTTACGTCGGCGAACTCACCCCAAAATCCAAGGACTATGTCGCTTCTTTTGGAGAACGGTTGTCTGCGCCTATCGTTTGGGGTGCTCTAAAAGACCATAAAGCTGAAACACAGTGCTTCACTGGCAAAGAAGCGGGCATAGTTACAGACTCGAACTTTGGTGAAGCTGAGCCGTTGATGAATTACACAACCCACCTGATTCGGGAACGTCTCGGACCAATAGTTGAGAAAGGCGTTATTCCTATAGTGACTGGGTTCATTGCTGCTGATCAGAATGGAGTCGTTACCACGGTTGGACGTGGAGGTTCAGATTACACTGCCACTATCCTTGGAGTTGCGTTGTCCGTGGACGAGGTGTGGATTTGGACTGACGTGGACGGCATAATGACGGCGGATCCAAGAATTATTCCTTCGGCAAGGATGCTGCCTGAACTTAGCTATCAGGAGGCGGCTGAGATGGCGATTTTCGGCGCAAAAGCCATGCATCCACGTGCGCTTGAGCCAGTCATCGAGGCAAAAATCCCCGTTAGGATCCGCAGCACTATGCACTCTGAAAATCTGGGCACCCTCATAACCGACGCGGATAGTGCCAAGTCAACAAGTGCCGTCAAAGCTGTCGCCTTAATCAAAGATGTTGCGATGGTGAATGTTAACGGTGCAGGCATGGTGGGCGCGCCTGGCAGTTACGCTAAGGTTTTTGATGTACTGGGCAAGAATGGCATTAACATCATGATGGTATCCACGGCGGTTTCGGAAGCAAACATCTCCATGATTATCCGCAGAAGCCTCGTGGGCAGGGCACTGAGCACTCTGGAAATCGCTTTGCTGGGCAGAGGAACAGTAAGCGAGGTCACGGCTGAAGATGACGTTGCTGTTGTGGCGGTTATGGGCGCGAACATGAAAGGGACAACAGGTGTCGCATCAAGAATATTTGCAACAGTGGCAAACGCGGGCATAAACATCCGCATGATAGCACAGGGCAGCTCCGAACTCAACATCAGCTTCGTTGTAAAAGAGAAAGATGGGGCAGCTGTTGTTCGCGCAATTCATAAAGAATTTGCGTTGGACAAAATTTAAAACTTAACACTTCTTTTTATTTTCAAGATAAACAGGGTGTTTTGAAGTGGACTTCAGCATTTACCGCGCCACAATGGAAGATATCGAGCTCTTAGTAAGACATAGGCTGAGCATGTGGCGGGACATTCATCCTGAATTTGGAGACCCAGTGCCCGGAACAGAGGAACGAACACGCATGTGGATTAAGGAAAAGTTGTCAGCGTGTAGACTCATCGGTTTCATAGCCAAAACGCGCGATGGGCAAGTAGCGGGTAGCGGTTGCATTTGGCTTAGAGAGCAGCCGCCCTTACCCATGACCTCTCACCTGGAGACGCCTTATCTCATGTCGATGTTCACGGAAGAGGCGTTTAGGAGGAGAGGTGTGGCAAAGCTCATAGCCGAAACTGCGGTAGTTTGGTGCCGAAGTCGCGGGTATGAGAGAATTAACCTTGACGCTTCCGAATCGGGCAAGTTGCTGTATGAAAAGCTGGGGTTCAAAGCTGGTTACAGCATGCGCCTATTGCTCTGATTGATTCCGAGTGAAAAGGAAATAGCGAAACTTTAGTAATGCGTCAACTGTACGAATATAATGACCTTTTCCCAATATGATAGCACAGAACGGCGGAACAGACTTTTGACCAAATTAAACCTAAAACCGGAACACATAGAGAAACTCAAAACGCTCACAAACGCCAAAGAAGGCAAACGCTACGAGTTCCTAGGTTTCGCGCTTGATTTGGAAACAAGCTATTTGCGCGACCTCCTGAGCAAAGATGCAAAAATCACTGAATGGCAAATCCAAATGATATCAGTCCTTCTGCAGCATTATTCACAGGCAACTCAAACTCCAAAAACAGGCAACCTGACGAAATTCACCGATTTGCCAGGCGGATATGCTTACGAACGGGCATTCAACCAAAGAGCCATCCAGCCAATCGCACAAGCTTTCGGGGACAATCCGGCAGAACTCGTCGAAGCGGCTCAACTTCTTGGAGGGAAGCCTTTGGGTTACGGTGATGCTTCCGCGGAGATTTCTGCTTTGGAAGGCTTGCCTGTAGTATGCATTGTTTGGGGATCGCACGAGTTTCCAGCGTCTGCCAGTATACTTTATGATTCGTCGGCAAGCAGCTTTTTACCCACTGAAGACTTGGCAATTTTAGGCGAATTGACAACGGCACGGCTTGTGGACGCAAAAACAAGTTTAAAGACAAAGAAGAAGTAATGTGTTTAATGTTAGATGGTTCCGTTTTCGTAGATGTTTCCGTTTTTCAAGTTTTTGTTGTTGTGCAGCTCCGACAGTTTCAGGATGGTTTCTTTGTAGACTTCGATGCTTGCGAGGTATTCGGCGATGTCTATGTGTTCTTCGACGGTGTGGTCTAGGTGGCTGTCGCCTGGTCCGTACGTGACGATGGGCAGGTTCATGGCGTGCCCCAGAATGTTCATGTCGCCTGTGCCCGTCTTTCGGATAAGCGTGGCGGGCTTGTTGAGGACCTTGCGAACAGAAGAGGACAGTAAATGCACAAGTGGCGAAGACTTGTTCACTTCAAATGGCTCAACGGTGTCAAGAACGGTAGCTTTAACAACTACTTTGGGGTTCGCAGCCTGATATTTTGCAATAATTTTCCGTATCTGTTCAAAAACCTGTGCAGTTGTAAACTGAATCGGCACTCGGATGTCAATGTTCATCTCAGCTTCAAAAGGCACAACTGATGTTGCTCTGCCACCGGTTATTTTAACCAGACAGACTGTGAGAGCGTTAAACGGGCTCTCTGATGGGTCCAACGAGGGGTATGCGGACGCGTTTTTGATTTGCTGCCAAATTTCGTACGCTTTCTCCAAAGCGTTCTCGTACAGCCATGGGGTGGAGGCGTGACCGGTTTCGGTTCGGCACCTGATTTCAAGTTGAATTTGGCCTTTGTAGCCGACAGTTATGTTTTCGGCGCCGCTAGGTTCCCCGAACATTGCGTAGTCTGCTTTGATGCCTTGGGTGATTAGGTGTTTGACGCCTCGACTAGTGGCTTCTTCTTCAACTACGCTGGCGATGAGGATTTTGCCTTTGCCCTTGAAGGCGGGTTCTCGGGCGAGTTCGGCGGCTGCCATGACCATTGCGGCGAGGGGTCCTTTAGCGTCGACGGCTCCTCGGGCGTAGATTTTGCCTTCTTCAACGCGCAATGGCAGGTACCCTGCGACTGTGTCCATGTGTCCGCATAGAAGGATTGTGGGTTCGCCGTCGCCAACTACGCCAATAACGTTTCCGATGGCGTCTATACCGACTTGGTAGCCCATTTTTTTCATTTCTAAGGCCAAAAAGTTGGCTATGTCTTGTTCTTTGCCGCTGGGACTGTAAATGCCCAAAAGGTTAGTTAGGAACCGGATTGCCTTGGTTTGCTCTTGCATGTTCTTCTTCCTCCAAAACCGCGTCGAGGACGACGATTGCTTTGTCGATTTGCTCTTTGGTGATTGGTATGGGCGGTAGGAACCGCAACACGTTACGCCCCGCGTCCAAGATGAGCACGCCGTTTTTAGCGCATTTCTGAACGATGTTATAAACGTCAAAGCGGAGTTCCATGCCTAGCATTAAGCCTAAGCCGCGGACTTCCTTGATTATTCCGTGTTTAGCTTGGAGTGATTCGAGTTGGGTTTTGAAGTATTTGCCTTTCGTTGCTGCTTGCTCGGTGAGGTTTTCCTCAATGAGTGCGTCTATGGCGGCGCATCCGGCAGCACAAACAAGCGGGCCGCCGCTAAATGTGGTTGAGTGCTCGCCCACTTTGAGAGCGGCCATGATGTTTTCTTTAGCGACGGTTATGCCAATTGGCAAGCCACCCGCAAACGGTTTTGCCAGGGTCATGATGTCTGGGGTGACATCCCAGTTTTGGCATCCGAACAGCTTGCCGGTTCTGCCAAAGCTGGTTTGGACTTCGTCGAAGATTAGAAGGACACCTTTTTCTGTGCATAGTTCGCGTAGTCCTTGGAGGTAGCCATCTGGTGGGACGCGTACGCCTCCTTCACCGCGGATAGGCTCCAAAAGAACTGCAGCTGTTTTCTCGGAAATCGCTTCTTTGACCTTATCCAAGTTGTCTGGCGGCACATGTATGAATTCGGGCACGAGCGGTTGGAAGGGCTCTCGGTACTTCTTGTCCCACGTCGCAGAGAGTGCACCCATGGTTTTGCCGTGAAACGCGCCCATCATGGCGATTATTTCGGGTTTGCCTGAGTATTTGCGGGCGAGTTTTATAGCACATTCGACGGATTCGGCGCCGCTGTTGGACAAAAATGCCTTGTCCAAACCCTTCGGTGTTATGGAGGTTAGTTTTTGGAGGAATTCACTTCTTCGGTCGTTATAGAGGCTTGCATGACAACAGATCAGCTGTTCCGCCTGCTGCTGGATGGCGGCGACGACTTTTGGGTGGCAGTGACCAAGCAACGCGACGCCGTAGCTGCCCATGCAATCCACGTATTCTTTGCCATTTATATCCCATAGCGTAGCCGCTTTGCCTTTGGTTATAACGATTTGGCGTTTGCCAAAGACGTTTGCCATTAAACGGTTCTCTGCATCTATTACTTCTTTTTCGTTCATTGCGTAATCACGGTGCCAGTTTCATGTTTCAAAGCTGCGGAAATCGGGTTTTTCCCCGTACCCGCGGTTATCAGTATTTCTCCGACGCCTCCACTAAGAGCTTCGCATCCCGCGTGAACTTTGGTACTCATACCCCCACCGATGCTTCCGAGGACCTCTTTGACTTCGAGGGCGCTGAGTTTGGGGATGCGTTCGCCTTTGAGAATTAAGCCTTCGACGTCTGTTAGGAGGATGAGTTTGTCGGCTTTTAACGCGGCTGCGATGTTTGCTGCGGTTCGGTCGCCGTCCACGTTAAGGGCCTCAAAGCCTTCGCTTAGGGCTATAGGCGTTACGATTGGGACGTACCCTTTACTTAGCAGCAAATTGAGCAGGTCAGTGTTTACGGTTTTTATTTTTCCCGTGTACCCGCCATCCATGACGCGCTTGCGCCCTTTTTCGTCAACGGCAATAAGACGCTCTTTACGATCCGCCCGCAAAATTCCTGCATCCAACCCCGACAAACCCACAGCAGAGATACCTTGGCTTTCGAGCGCCAACACGATCTGTTTGTTGATTTTGCCCGCCATGACCATCGTGTAGATTTCAACGGTTTCCTTGTCAGTGTAGCGGCTTCGGAAGCCTTCAGGCGACATGATGAATTGCTGCGGTTTGCCAAGTTTGCTCGCGATTTCAGTGACTTCTGCGCCACCGCCATGAACAAGGACCACTTGGTTTTCTGCGAGGACTGCTTTGAGGTCGCTGATTAAATCGCTCGATGCGCCTTCTTTGAGGATACTTCCGCCCATCTTAATAACAAGTAGCATGGCAGATCACATCGGGTGGAAACCGGTACTTTTTAGACCTGTCGTTTCGTCGATGCCCATCATGAGGTTTAGACATTGAACGCCTTGGCCAGAGGCACCTTTCACCATGTTATCGATTGCGCTGAACATCAAGAGTCGTTTGGCGTGTGGGTCAATTTCGAAACCGACATCGCAGAAGTTGGTGCCCTGGGTGACTTTTGGGTCGGGGAGCTGATAGCAGCCTTTCTGGTATTTGACGAGGCGGATGAACGGTTCAGAGCCATATGTCCCGCGAAGGGCTTTCCAGACATCTTTGGCTTCGATGGGTTGTTTGGGAAAAGCGTGAATCGTTACAAGTATACCTCGGACCATGTTGACTGCGTGGGGCGTAAACGAAATTGTGACGGGGCCGTTTGAGACGGCGTTGATTTCCTGTTCGACTTCACCTATGTGGCGGTGACCTACGACTTGGTAGGGTCTTACGCCGCCTGCTCGCTCTGGGTGATGTGACGCTACAGTGGGTTTGCTTCCTCCACCGCTGCTTCCCACTTTAAGGTCTGCTATGAGGTGGCTTTGGTCGACTAACCCGGCTTTAACGATCGGAACGAGTGCGAGGATGGTTGCAGTTGCCATGCATCCCGGACAACCAACGAGGCGAGCTTTCTTGATTTCTTCCCGATGCAACTCAGGCAGCCCATAAGCCGCTTCCTTGAGCAGTTCGGGTTGGGCGTGTTTCCAGCCATAATAAGTTTCATAATCCGCGGGGTTTTTGAGGCGGAAGTCTGCGCTCATGTCGATTACTTTCAATCCCGCTTCAAGAAGCTGGGGCACCAAGTTTTGGCTGCCGCCGTGGGGTGTAGCTGTGAAGATAAAGTCGCAGTTCTTCTGCAGTTCTGCTATGTCTTGGGGAACAAATTTTAGTTGGGTTAGTCCCCGGAGGTTTGGGTGTATGTTGAAGACGTATTCGCCCGCGCTCTGCCGACTCGTAACCATCGTTACTTCTGCTTGTGGGTGGAGAAGCAGTATTCGCAGGAGTTCTCCGCCAACGTATCCTGTTCCGCCAATTATTCCTATTCGCAATATCCTTTTTTCTCCTTGTGTCCATATTACTGATCGATTAGGCTTTGTGCGCCCTTCAATAAGGGAATCGCCACGTTCATGCCTATGATGGTTCGTGTTTGCTCCCAGAACTCGGGGCACGAATTCGCCTCGTGGAAAACTATGTGGGTTCGGTTAGCCTCGATGTTTTCCTCAATGATTCCCTTGATTTTTGCGTAGGGCTCTGTAGCCTTGTAGTTGTTGACTGCCGCTTCGAGTTGTGTATTCCAGGCTTTGAAATTCTGAAGCCGCAGATCATCTCGCTTCACCTTCTTCACCGGCTCCCAAGACGCACCCGCCTTGGATAGTTCCGCTTTAAGGGTATCGTCGTCTGCGCTCTTGTTTTTGCCCACGTTAATCATGGCGTCCATCGCGAACACCCATGCTTCATGTTCTCTGCCCAACGCTTTGCCGCATCTCACGGTTAATTCGCGGATGTGTTGGGGCAGTTTGGCATCGAAGACGAGGTTACCAAGGAATGTGTTGGTGCGAAAGTCGCTAAAGCCCGCGCGTGCCATCGCGATGGGGTGGCAAACGGGGTCTCTGTTTTTTTCTTTGTAAACGATGATTCGGAGGTCGTAGAACCATTTCTCGATGAGTTCTTGGGCTACTACGCCCACTGGGTTAATTATGGATTGTTCAGTTTGCCCGATGTTGGCGAGAAGTTCTTCTCGGTTTTTGGAGAGAACAATGCCTTTGCCGTGGGTGCCTGCGTCTGGTTTAATGACGATTTCGCTACCGATTTCCTGTTCGAGCAGGTCGGCTATGTCGGATTCGTTGCGGATTTTTCTGCCGTCTTTGGTCGTGTCGAAGGGGTCGCAGGGAACGTAGACCGTTTTGGGAATGGGCAAACCCACCGCCCACAGATGCATTAGGGTTCGGAATTTGCTATAACACATGAATTCTATGCTGGAGGGGTTGATGACTTTTTTTCCGACGACTTCCATTGTATTGGCGGCGTAGAGGCGGCGGTTTTTGCTTTGGGCGCGGTTTAGGACAACGGCAACGTTTTTGATGATGTCGGTGTAGTTTTTGCCTTTGCTTGTTATGCAAAAGCCGCTTTTGCCGATGGAGACGGCGATTTTGCGAAAGGGGATGAAGGTTAGGTCTATGCCGAGTTGTTCTGCGGTGAGTTTAATGCCGTTTTCGTCGTTTTCGGAGCGTTCATAAAGAAGCCCTATGCTCATCCATGGTTCGCCTCTGCACAAGAAGTTTAATTAAACAAACTTTTGGGAGATGAGCTTTAAAGGGGTATTTTGAAAAGGGAGTTTGTAGGTTTTGGTGGATACTGTTTATTCGCCCCAGTCTTCTCCTTCCAGAGTTAGTTCCTGAAGGTCGACACATCCGCCGTTTACCTTTTTAACTTCGAGTTCTAGTCCGCATCCGGGGCAGCTAAGGATTTCTCCTTTTGCTGTGTCCTGTGGAACATTGAGGTCGGCGTCGCAATCTGGGCATTTAGCTTTCATGGCCTTCACCTCTTGGTTATCCAAAGTTTGGGTTTGTTTACTCATTTTTCTATCTCACTTTATTTTATCGGAAATATCTTTTGGAAGGACCCGCCCAACTTTTAAATGTTGCGACTTATTTGTAACATATTGGACTTCTAATGTTCCAAACGGTACAATATTGGACGATTGTTTTTGGTCAACATTACGAAAAGTACAAATGTCAAGGCATAATGCAACGGAATCCGCATCTTTTCAGGCTCCAGATTACGAAATCGTTAAATCTTGACCCAACAACAGTATTCAGAGGCTAATTCCATGGATGATGTTGATAGGAGAATCCTCAAGATCCTCAAAGACGACGGCAGAGCAGGATACATAACCATTGGCAGACAAATCGGCTTGTCAGAGGGCGCCGTCAGAAAAAGAATTAAAGTCCTCTCAGATGCAGGCGTTATTCGAAAGTTCACAGTCAAAATAGGCGTGGCTGAAGGAGCTGAAGCCATCGCGTTGCTTTCAGTGAATCCGGCTCTACCCACCCAGGAAGTGTCAAAGAGGATTCAGGGAATCCCCAACGTGGAAACTATCTACGAAGTCACAGGAGAGTATGACATCGTCGCAGTCATCGGCGGCATGAACGTCGTCGAAGTGAACGAGTGCTTAGAGAAAATCCGTCGCGTCGAAGGCATAATGAAAACAAACACCATGATAGTGCTACGCAGTTGGTAATTCTCTAATTCACTATTTTTTTGGTTGATCCAAATGGTAAGCAGTGAAAACTCCAACATCTGAGCCGTATATTGCTTGCAGGTAATCTATTGCTTCTTTAAGAGTTGTGGCGGTTGGAATAATTAATGTGAAATTATCTTGCCTGATGACTTCGATAAGCAAACCCGTTTCCTTCTTGATTATGGGCAGTTCTAGATAGTTGGCGCCCGACTGAAAAACAGCGACTTCACCCCTCCGCGGAACACCTTTTCTTACGTCGATTGTTTTGGTTCCAGCTTTGATCCATGCGAAGACTTCCTTTTTAGCCATGAATAGGGGCAAATCACTCGCTCCGTCAATTTCATATTACATTGTTTCAGATAAAACCATTCTTCGCACGAACTAGCGCTGTATACAAAAGCATCACCAAACACACCCAAAACACGGTATTTCCAAATAAAAACAGACGCTCAGGCAAGTAAAGAAATATCTACCAGCCCACAAATGAAAAAGGCGGTTACCAGTATGCCTAAAACTTACAATATCGCAGTCCTCAAGGGTGACGGAATTGGACCCGAAATCACCGAAGCAACTATCAAAGTTCTTCAAGCCGTTCAGGAAAAAGCAGACTTCAAACTCAATCTGCAATACGGCGAAGCAGGATTATATTGCATCGAGAAGTACGGGACCAACTTGCCGGACCAAACTATCCAGCTCCTCAAGCAAACTGACGCATGCCTCAAAGGACCGATGACGACGCCTGAAGAGGCAGGTGCACCTGTTAGCGTCGCTGTGAAAATCCGCAAGCTCTTCAACCTCTACGCAAACGTCCGACCCTGCAAAACCCTTCCAGGTGTCGAATCCCTAAAGCCAAATTTGGATTTTGTGGTGGTCAGGGAAAATACTGAAGGCTTGTATGCAGGTGCAGAATTTGCCGTCGCACCCGGAGTCGGAATCGCGTATCGAATAATCACTACAGAAGCATCCACACGAGTATCAGAATTCGCATTTAAACTAGCACAGACACGCAAAAAGCACGTGACATACGTCCACAAAGGCAACATCCTACGCATAACAGATGGCATCTTCAAAGACGCAGTCAAAGCCGTAGCCAAAAACTACCCAGACATAGAAGTCGATGACTTGCATGTAGACGCAGCTACTATGCAACTCATCAAGAAACCCGAAGTATTCGACGTCATCGTAACCACCAACCTGTTCGGTGACATCCTAAGTGATGAAGCAGCCCAAGTTACTGGAGGATTGGGCTTAGCAGCAGGAGCAAACATAGGCGACAAATACGGCATGTTCGAACCCGTTCACGGCTCCGCACCTAAGTACAGTGGACAAAACCGCGTCAACCCTATCGCTATCATCATGGCAGCAGCTTTGATGCTAAGAAACCTTGGTGAAGAAGCGGCAGCGGCAAGAGTCGAGAAAGCGGTCATTGCTGTTCTCAGTGAAGGCAAAATCCGAACTGCAGACCTTGGTGGAAACGCAACCACAATGGAAATGGCGGAAGCTATCGTCCAAAAAATTCGTAGCTAAACGCGCGTTATGACAGTTGCCGAACGAGTCGACAACTCCACCTTCCCATTATACCCCATCTTTGAGTAAACGTTTTGCAACGTGATATTTTCTCCCATCATCAACTCCGCTGCGGTTTCGGAGTGTTCTCGCCAAGCTGTCACCCGCACAACACCAGTTTCATCTTGTAAATCAAATGATGTTAGCTTCACCATTTCGCCTTTCCCCGTTTTTACTTCGCGGGAAACAGGTAAAGAAGCCACTTCACCTTCCACCCAAATGTCACTTGAACTTTCTATCAAACAACCAATCTTGACTACGTTTCTGGGCGCTTCAGAAACGTTAACGTATGTCCCAGAATCCACATGAACTTCCACTGCCCCGTTCTGGCTTGGCTTTACCCGCGCATTTGCGATTTGGATTTGTGAGCCTCTCGTCAACTTGGGTTCCGTTTCCTCAGCTGTCTCGTTCCAAAAAACCACAACAACTTCGCCAGTTTCATCGGCGACTTTTATTCGGAGGACTTTTCCTGCGGTTTGGTCGCTTCGGGTGAAGGTTGATGAAGCATAAACGTCTTTCACTGTTCCTTCCAAGTTGACGGTTTTATGCTCTAACGTCACTTCACCGACTTTTACGGCGAGTTTGCTTAGAGATGGGTAATCTTCTTCGTTGGTGTTTTCGGGGTTAAGTTCTATCTGGCTTCGGTCACCCAGATGCAACTCCGCTGTGCCAAACTTGTCTGCTTTCGTGTAACCATGCATGAACTTGACAATTTGCCCAGTTTTGAGTTCTCCTGACTCAACAAAGTTTGCTTTTTCGTTCCACAAAATAACGCGGACAACTCCATCGTTGTCGGCGATGGTTACGCTGCCAAATTTACCGGGTTTCGCGCCGTCAAAAGTCTTAACTGGGTAAACAGCTACCACGCGCCCAGTAACAGTGGCGTTATTCAACCCTGCGACTAAGTGCCCAATTGAAAGCTTATGTGTGAAAACGCCATCTTCGTTGGCAACTTCCACGCCAAGTTCCGCGGCGATCATCCGTAGTAGTGATACGTCAGCGATTAACCCGCCTGTCATGTTTCTAGCAACAGACAATCTTACTAGGATCTGTTCTTTTGCGATTTCAGGTTTTTTGTCTATGATTTGCTGAATTACTGTTTCAGCTGTGACTTCTTTTTCGGTTGCCATCAGCATAACTTGATGGGCGTGGTTTAAAGTTCTTTGCAGGTTTTTGAGTGTTTTTTTCGATGCAACTGCAGGAATAGAAGAATGTTGGATTTCAGATAGGAAGTGTGTTTACAAAAAGGAGAAAGAAAGAGGTTTATCTAAGGTAGTCGTCAAATGTCCAGTAGTGGTCTTCTTCCTGGCTCACGATGTCCTCGAACAGACGGCGCGTTTTGCTGTCTCCACGTTTCATGGCTTCGTTGATTATTTGTCTGTAAAGCACAATTGCGTAGTTTTCCGCTTCGTGGTCTAGTTTGAGAAAGTCATCTGCTGTTTCGCCTACTTTGGGCAATGGATCAGGGTTGTATGTGGCTTCGCCTTCTAGTAGGTAGATGCGTTCACTGATCTTCTCGAGGTGGTCCATTTCCATCATGAAGATGGGTTTAAGCAGATCGCTGACGACTTTGGCTTTGTTGGTTTCTTTCACGACTTCCAGTGGCGTGTTCTTAATGCGTAGGCGTAGGAAGCTGGCTTTTTCATGTTGGTTGGTGTACTGGATTATAGCGGAGATTTCCGCGGCGACCGCTTTGTTGAGCAACGCGAAGTAGTCGTCGGTGAAGATTTTGCGCCATTCCGAAAGCGGAACAGCCAATGGGCCTGATTCTTCGGGTTCATCTTGGAAGTTAACGTATTCTTGGAATTTGAAGAGGTGTTGTTCTTCTTCGCCGTAAATTTTCTCGAATATTTCACGAGTTTCCCAATCGTCCATTTTTCCCGCTTCGACGATGATTTTTCTGTATAGAGTGAGGGCCTCTTCTTCGGCTTTCACGCCGTTCTTGGCGAATTCGCTTAAGCTGTTGCCGATATAGGGCTTATCCGCCTTTGTGGTTGCTGATCCCCCAAGGTAGTAGATGCGTTCTTCGATGGCTGCGGCATGTTTCATTTCTTGGATAGCGATTTCTCGCAGAAACTTGCCAACGGCGTCGTATGTGGTTTTGTCTAGGAGGATGTTTTCTGGGATGATTTTGCGGATGAGTTTCTCCATTTTCGCGTGTTGGAGCATGTATTGTAGGGATACTTGGATTTCCCGTGAAACAGCGTGGTTCAAAAGCTCAAGATATTCGGGTGTAGTTTTAGCTGCCATTATAATCACTTACCAAAATCTGTTATGAAGTGTGTGGACTTTGGTATAAAAGACTTGTTGTGAATTCTTGTTACCGCTACCCTCATCAGCATAAGCCCTCACTTTTCCCATGGAACCTATTCGGGGTAAGTTCAGCCTCCATGACGTAAGTTGGGCTTGTTCGATTGTGTAAAACTATGTAGATTTGTTCAAGCAGAGCAAGAATATAGGTCATTGTAGGACAAAAATTATAATGAAAAAGTGTAAAAGGCTTTTATTCCCAAATCCTGAAAGCGAAAGAGGAAACCGTCTTATCGCAGATAAAAAGAAAAATGAGAGGCAAATATGCCTATGTTAGGGCTATTTACTTTTTCTTTGCTGCTGGTGCCGCTTTTTTCTCTTCTTTCTTTGCTGGTTTCTTGGCCACGAGATTAACCTCGGGAATAAACCTTTGTACGCTTTTTGTATTTAAGATTTGCTAAAGACTCGGTTTGTGACTGGAGCGGAATATGCCGTCCGTTAAGGTCTTAAAGGCTGAAAATAGAGGTTTTTTCAATCGAATCGCGTCAAAAAGTCACGAAACAAGCCATTTCTGCACGCCGCATGGCAGATAGTTGCGTGGTTTGGATCAACTTTTTAGAAAAGAAATATGTAGTTTCCATGTTTACTTGCAACTTTGGGTTTTTGGCGGTTCCGAAAGTCGTTCTGGAAATATTTTTATACCCAGTGTAATAAAATACACAGCGATGAAGTAACTTACATGCGAGTGTGCTAAATAGCATGGAAATAAAAAGAGTGACCTCAAAACAAATCGCCCTCATGGCTGTCTTTGCAGCCCTATACTATGTTCTTTCATTCATAGCACCAGTCCAAATCCCAGCACCCGCACTAGGCGGAACCTTGGAAATAAGCTTCGCAGCCCTAATTGCCTCAATATTCGGCCTGGTTCTAGGTCCATATTTAGGTGCAGGAGCTGCATTCTTCGGCTCAACAGTCGCTTGGGCATTAACTGGGATGAGCCCCTACGGCTTGCCGTTTATCCTTGCACCAATGTTCAATGCATTAATAACGGGATTCATATTCTATCGAAAATGGAAGTGGGGAATGCTTACCTTTGGAGCAATGGCCATCATTTTCCTGTTCACGCCTGCCGTCAGTCCGCTTTCGGAAAACTGGTTCATAGCTTTGGCTGTATTATTTGATAAAATAATCACAATTGCATTAATATTGCCGGTTGCTTTGTGGGGCAAGAAAATGTCTGTAGCCCACGGAGCAGCATTCTTCTTCCTGCTGGGCTTCATAGGAAACCAAGCCGACAACATGTGGGGATCTCTCGCGTTCTCCTTCCCTGCTGTATACAATGGCATTTTTGGGTACGACCTCACAATTGTTCATGCTGCCTTCTTGGCGTCTCCGTTCTTATATCCGGCTATTAGGCTCATTGAAGCAGCGGTTGTAATGGTTATAGCTGTGCCTTTGATGCAATCTCTAAAAGGGACAACTTGGCTTTGGAGAAAAGACAACATTCTCACTGCCAACGGAAAGAAACAAAATGCGGCAGTACAGAAGGTTCCTGAAAATACCGCATAGCTAAAACTGCTAAGTTCAACTTTTCTTTTTTTGCTGTTTTGGAAAGGTCTTAAGCATTCAAATCCTAGATTAAGTGCAGGAATTCTACGTTTGTTTTCTAATGAAAAGTTCATGTTCTACTTTAGGCAGAAAATTGAAAAAGGAAGTAGCGCCTACTGTGGCTGCTGATGTCATCTATGGCTTTTTCCAGCGTTTAAGCATGTTCTCAAGGACTGGCTTTAGCTTGGCGGTTTCTGCCTCTATCTTTTCTTTGCCTATTGCTTTGCGTTCGGCGTCGATTTCTTTGATGACTTCGGCGTAGCGGATACCTTCGGCGGCGGAGACATATTCGACTCGGAACCGCTCCGGGCTCATACCCAGCTTTATCAGCATCGTCTTCAGCGCGTCTGTCCTTGCTTTCATCTTGTAGTTGCCGCTGATGTAGTGACAGTCATAGGGCAAGTGGCAAGCTCCCAAGAGAACCATGCCCGCGCCTAACCGCAATGCTTCCAAGATGAATTCTTTGTCTACTCTGCCGCTGCACATGACGCGTATGGCTCGGACGCTGGCGGGGTAATCGAATCTGCTGATGCCGGCAAGGTCTGCGCCTGCGTAGCTGCACCAGTTGCAAAGTATGGCGAGGATTTTTTCTTCTGGTTTGTCTTGGAGGGCTGAGCGGATTTGCGCCATGATTTGGGCGTCAGTGAAGTGCATTTGGGTGATTGCGTGCTGTGGGCATTCAGCGACGCATGTTCCGCATCCGTGGCAGCTAGCGGTGATGATGTTGGCGGGTTTGCCTTTTTCCCATCTGATAGCGCCGTAGGGGCATTTGTCAACGCATACGCCGCAGCTTTTGCATTTGGTTTCGTCGACTATTGAGATGATGGGTTCAATTTTCCATTTTGGTTTGCTTATGACTGTGGCTGCACGTGCTGCTGCACCGCTGCCTTGGGAGACGCTGAAGGGGATGTCTTTCAGGCTTACGCACGCGCCTGCGAAGAAGACGCCGTCTGTCGGTGCGTCCATTGGTTTGAGTTTTGGGTGCGCTTCCATGAAGAAACCATTAGCATCCCGTGATAGGTTGAGAATGCGAGCTATGTCTGCGGTACCCTTCTTGGGAATGGCGGCGGTTGCTAGCACAACCATTTCGACTTCGATTTCTATCGGTTGCCCAAGGTTACTGTCTTCACTGTGTAAGATGAGGTTGTGTGTAATTGGATCTTCGTCGATACGGCTGACGCGTCCCCGGATGAAGTTGGCGCCTCGTTCGCGTGCGCGGTCGTAGAATTCTTCGTAGCCTTTGCCTGGGCTACGTATATCCATGTAGAAAACATAAACTTCGACGTCTTCTTTGTATTTTTCCTTAATTTGTACGACGTGCTTTAGCGTGTACATGCAGCAAAAGTTGCTGCAATACGGGTACTTGTTTTTGTCTCGGCTGCCTACACATTGAATGAATGCGATGGAGTGGGGCTTTTTGCCGTCGCTTTGGCGGATGACTTTGCCGCCTGTAGGACCCGCTGCGAGGATAAGTCGTTCGAATTCCATGCTCGTTATTACGTTGGGGTATTTCCCGTAACCAAGCAGGGGCATGTCATATGGCAAGTAAACGTCAAAGCCAGTGCTTACGATTATAGCGCCCACATCGATTTCGACTTCTTCAGGCTTCTGTTCAAAATCTATGGCTTGCCGATCTTTGCATTTGTCAGTGCATTTGAAGCATTCGATGCAGTAATCTCTGTTGATGGCGTAAATTAGGGGCACGGTTTGGTCAAATGGTACGGAAATCGCTTTGCGGGTGCCCAAGTTCATGTCCCACTCGTTGGGGTACTCTATAGGGCAGACGTCTTTGCATTCACCGCAACCCGTGCAGCGTTCAGCGATAACATATCTTGGGTTCTTGCGGATTTTCACCTTGAAGTTGCCGATGTAACCATCCACTTTGACGAGGTCGGAGTAAGCAAAGATCGTGATGTTCGGGTGTCTTGCACAGTCCACCATTTTTGGCCCTTCGATGCAGATACTGCAGTCCAAGGTGGGGAAGGTTTTATCCAACGCTGCCATGTGCCCGCCGATGCTTTGCGAGTTTTCCAGCATGTAAACTTTGAAGCCCATCTCCGCAAGATCCAACGCAGCGTTCATGCCCGCGATGCCTCCTCCGATGATGAGCGCCTTGTTGGTTACAGGGACTTCGAGCGTTTGTAGCGGCATCATGAGGCGCGCTTTGGCGACTGCCATGCGAACTGAGTCTTTGGCGCGTTCTGTGGCGGCTTGAGGGTCATTTTGGTGGCACCATGAAGCGAATTCTCGGATGTTAGCCATTTCATAGAGGAACGGATTTAGTCCAGCCTCGGAGACGGTGCGTCTGAAGGTGGGTTCGTGCATTCTGGGTGAGCAGGCAGCTATGACGACGCGGTTAAGTTTTTGTTCGCGGATAGCTTTGCGGATTTCTTCTTGCCCGGGGTCTGCGCAGGTGTAGCGGTTTTCTTTGACAAAGACGACGTCGGGTATCGTTTTTGCGTATTCGGCAACTGCCTTGACATCCACTGTTCCTGCAATGTTTAAGCCGCAGTGGCAAACAAAGACACCTACTCGAAGTGGTTCAGGCTGTTGAAGTGGCTGTTTTGGGGCTTCTGGTTGACTCATCTGATAAACTCCTCTTGTTTGCTAAAACGTTTAGCTACGGCCTTTTTGGCGTTTAAGCCGCTGGCAGCTTTGAGTTCTTTTGCAACATCTGCGGGCGATGTGATGCGTTCCAGGGTTTTGTTCCAGGTCCCTGAGTGAATTGGAGTATGCAAAACCTTGGTTCTCTTCAGTGTTAGTGCTTCGGGAACTGGGCAAACGACTTTGCAGGCGCCACAGTAGGTGCAGGTGGCTTCGTTAACCTCAACTTTCCCATTTCCTACTGTTAAAGTTCCAGTCATGGGGCAGACATCCACACAGTCGCGGCAGCCAGGGGGACATTTGGCTTGGTTAACGGCGATTTTGCCCTCGAAAGCTTTGCGCATCTTTATGACTCCTGGCGGGCACTTGTATTCGCAAGCGCGACAGGTCGGGCACTTATCTTTGGGAATATCTATGTTTACGACGACGTGTTTTCTTTCGCTAGGAGACAGCGCTTCGAAATTTGCCACAGGTTTGCCATCGAATGTTACTTTGGTAATTTTAAGTTGACCAAGCGGACAAGCTTCTTTGCAGGCAACGCATTCTTTGGGGCAGTTGCGGGTGTCGATTTTGATGTCGCGAATGAGTTCTGGAAAAGTTTCTTTGGCAACGACGTTGAGACTATGATCGCCATTGAACGTGAGTTTTATAGCTCCGTAGGGGCAGGTTAGGTCGCAGACGCCGCAGAAATTGCATTTCGCAAGGTCAATGTCCACTTTAGCCTTCTTCGTCGCTTCCCCCGTCACTTTAGGCTGTTTAATCAGAGTTATTGCGCCTTTGGGGCATGCTAGGCTGCATATTTGGCAGCCGACACATTGGTCTTTGTCTAAAGCTAATTTGTAGTTCTTAACTTGCAAGATCCACTCTAAAGTTAGGGTTTGTGCCGTATCGTGTTTTTGGGTTTTAAACGGCATGTGTCTTTTTCCACCATGATGTTGATGCGCGAAACATCTGTTCTACGCTAGCAATTGCCTATTGGATGTTGGAGTGCATTCCTTTTGATATAAATATTGTTTGAAGAATGCGCCTATTCACACGTTTCGACGACAAAAAGGTTTACGTGAAGTCATTCTTACTTGTTAACGGCCCTGACAACGTAACATCGAAGCGCCTCCTCATCCCGAAGAGAAAACGTCCTTAAACCGGCATCTTCCAAAATTTCGCCGAAAGCCTCCAAGGAAACAGCCGCCTTTAACCCGGTAACCACAAAGCAAGCGTCTTTTTTGGAAACAAGTTTGAGCTCTTGCAAGGTCTGTACGGGTTTCGGCATATTTTGGAGCACGGTGAAGGCGAAAACGTGGCTGAAAAGGTTCCCCCTAAGAGGGAGATGGTCCGCGTCTGCCTGAATCAGGAAAATGTTGTGGCAGGTCTTGGCGCGTTCCTTCGCCAGGTGCAACAGCCCACGGGAAATGTCCACACCGATTACAGACTCGGCTTTGCATGCGACTTGATTAAAGAACATGCCTGACCCGCATCCCACATCCAAAACGACGCTGCCTGAACCTAAACTTAACCCCTCCAACCCCGCCTCGTACTTGGCTTCCTGTTCCTCGCAGTACCTTGAATCGTACATTAGAGTCGTCAAATTGTAGCGCCGCATCACCGAACGCTTATTTCGCCAAGCCACTGCCAAAGCCTCAAGACTTTTATGTAGAGCGGCTGCTTCTAAAACAGTTTGGTCGAAAACTTGCAACAGCCAGCCAAAGCAACCGTACAGGTCAATCCCACTCTCCCTAAGGCAGCAGCCGCAATCGAGAAGGCGCTATCGCAGCGGCGAACGCTACTCGTCGCAGGCAACTGTCACGTACACTATTCTGGACGCGCAAACTCCACGCTTGAACCTGGAGAACGCCTCCTCATCATCAAAGAAGACGGCTCCCTGCTCGTGCATCGACCAACCGGATACGAACCTGTCAACTGGCAACCCGCCGGAAGCGTCTTCCACATACAAACCAAACCAACCGACCTCGAGATCCACGGGATACGACAGAAGCCACGCGAAAACGTCCGCGTAACCTTCTCCTCAATCTTTATGGTTTCAACCCTCAATCTCACTGACTCAGGAGAATTTCTGCTCCACGCAACCGAAGATGACATGCACCGAGCCATCCTGCTCAAACCCGACTTGCTTGAGGAAGGCTTCAAACCCATCAGCTGGGAAAAACACGTTGAACCCGGCTTTGTGGACATTTATGGCGAAGACAAAAACGGCAAACTCGTCATTGTCGAAGTAAAACGCAAGACTGCTTCTAAAGAGGCAGCGCTACAGTTGGCAAAGTATATTGAGCCTATCAAGGCGAAGGTGAATCGGGAGGTGCGCGCCGTGCTTGCCGCGCCTAGCTTGGGGAAGGATGTGCAGAGAGTTTTAGTTACACTTGGGTTGGAGTTTAAAGCATTGGACCCTAAAATCTGCGCTGAAGTGCTCAGAAAGACTGCGACTACCAAGCTGGAAACATTCTTCGAATAAAAAGAACAACTGTTTTTCTACTTCTTTTGTGCTGGAAGCCAAGTTAACCCGCTGTAAACGGACAAAACCAAAATTGGAACCAGAACCGCGATTTTTGCGACAGAAAATGCTGAAAGAGTGTTTGCAAGGAGAATCGCAGCCGGGAATGGTCCGATGAATGTATAGAAGAAGATTGCTGCGGGGACGCCGTAGGTTTCTTTGGGGTCTTTGAGGCTGCGTTTGCCAAAATACAAGGCGGCCATTCTTCCGAAGCCTCGGGTGCACCTTTTGCAGTGATAGCAGGGTCGGAGGCAACCGACGAATTTGAGGACGACGTAAACGACAATGAGTGCTATAATGAGGAAAAGCACACCGTATCCAACGTTGATTAGCCCTATGCCGTAGCCGTCCAGAATAACCCAAACTAGAAGCAAGAGGTTGCCTATTGCGGTTAATGCTTCTGGGAATTCCATGGTTTCGCTGAAGGTTCCCGCTTCCTCGTCAGGTTTCATTGTTGCAGGCAAGATAAGAAGCTTGCAGTAAGCTCCTTGGCAAGCCCTCAATAAACCTTAATCACAAAAACTCGTTCACTTTTCGGAGTCCCTTATTCCATCTCAAACTCCTTCGCCGTCTGTACCAGAGTTCACAACATGGATCGTTCTCCTTTATCTGCCCCAGCTCTTCTGACAGGTTTTTTCGTGAAACGAAAAATTGCTCTAAAGTCCAAACGCTGAAAAGCTACAGAGGGCGTTTGGCAAGCAACTTCTCGAGCTTTCCCAGCACGAACTCCACGGGAAAAACCTTCAGCGTTCCGCTTTCGACTTGGATGTTTTTTGCCTCGGTGTAACCGCGTTTTTCCCGTTTGAGCAAATCGTACTTGACGCGTAACCCTCCTGTATAACCTCCAAGCCCTAAACTCGAGGTGACGACCCTGTGGCAGGGAACTATTGGTGCGAACGGGTTTTTTGCCATGGCATTGCCGACTGCTCTTGCGCCTCCACCAGTAGCTTCTGCGACGCCGCCGTAGGAAGATACGTAGCCGACTGGGATCTGTGAAACCGTCCGGAGCACGCACTGAGTGTAAGTGGGCAAGCGATCCATGCATAAAGAAACATTGTCTGGAGTTCCTTTGCCTTCCCGGATGCGTTTCATGGCAGAAAAGGCCTTTTCCTCCAAAGCCGAAGGTACCGAGGTCTTCATGGGACCGGTTAGGTGTAGGGTTTCTTTGAGGCTTTGTATGACGTCGTTTTCGTCACTGCCAAAGGTTGTGGCTAAAACTCGATGTTCCTCGCTTGCGATTCCGAACCAGACGCCATCGATATTTTTCACGTAAATTTCCATGCTTGCACCTATTTAGACGAGTTAGCCAGTTGTGCTCTAAAGCTTTGCGTATTTTTGGGCTTCAATTCGAGTTATCTTTAAGTGCGAGTACATGCAAACGGCAAGTATAGTCACGTCTCTTTAGGGTGACTTCTAATAGAAAAATATCAACTAGATTAAACTTAATAATTCGTCTTGTGTTATCCAATAGGATAAGGTGCAAAATTATGGAAGGATATGGACTTCAAAGTCAGCCCTCACAATCACAATCGCAAGCCCAACAAGGCGGAATAAGCTGGATCCCCGGCGCCACCACAGTTGGCGTAGTATGCAAAGACGGCGTAATCTTAGCCGCTGAAAAACGTGTCTCCTATGGCTTCTTCATAGCCAGCAAAGGGGGCAAGAAAGTGTTCCCAATAACCGAGCAAATCGGCGCAGCATGCGCTGGATTGGTAAGCGACATGCAAGTCCTTGCCCGCGATGTCGCGGCGAACGCGAACCTGTTCAGCATGGATGTTGGCAGAAAAATCAGCGTCCGCGCAGCAGCCAAACTTATGAGCAACATTCTCTTCAACCGCCGAATGGCACCACTCATCACCCAAACTATAGTGGGTGGAGTTGACGACGATGGACCTTCACTGTGGGTTCTGGATGTTTTGGGCTCAGTTTTGCCTGACGAATACGCGGTTGTTGGCTCAGGAACAGAAATCGCGATAGCAGTCATCGAAGAAAGCTACAACAAAGACATGACTGTTGCAGAAGCTAAAGGACTAGTAACCCGCGCTATCAAATCAGCCATCAGCAGAGACACCATGAGCGGCGACGGCATAGACTTCTTGCTCATCACCAAAGAAGGCACAACCGAAGAAACCATAAAATTCTAATTTTCTTTTCCTTTTGACCTTAATAGCAAGCGCGGCGTTGAGCTGCGCCTGTGGAGATGAACCATTTGCCGTTTGAACTATCCGACGAAGAGGGAAAATTCTTAGTTAAGCTTGCCCGAAACACAGCAAAGACCTTTCTCGAAACAGGAAAAACGCTTGACCCCCCAACTGAAACGCCAAAGAAGCTTTTTGAGAACTGCGGCGTTTTCGTCACTATCAACTCGGTTCATGGAAAACGAAAGGATTTGCGAGGATGCATCGGTTACCCGTACCCAAACGCCCCGCTTGTGAACGCCGTGATTGACAACGCCATAAACGCGGCTACGCAGGATCCCAGGTTTGAACCCCTCGAAAAAGCAGAGTTGGACCAGGTGGTTTTCGAGGTTAGCGTGCTAACTCCGCCTGAACCTGTGGATGTCGAGAAACCCCAGGAGTACCTTAAACAAATTAAGGTGGGCGAACATGGCTTAATCGTGGAGAAAGGCGGGTACAAAGGTTTACTGCTGCCACAAGTGCCAGTAGAGTGGGGTTGGTGCGAAGAAGAATTTCTCTGCCAATGCTGCGTAAAAGCAGGGTTGCCACCGGATAGTTGGCTCACAAAAGGCACCAAAATTTATCGGTTCAGTGCTATAGTCTTTGAAGAGGAAACCCCAAACGGCGAAGTAAAACGCAAAAGCCTCAGCGAAGCGTAAGTTCTTCAACGATTTCGACGGCGCGGTTTAGCCCGTTTAACTTATTCGAAACTTTGTTCAGTCTTTGCACGTTGGCTTTGAACTTTTCTTGGTTAGCTTCGATTGCTCGAACGGCATCCGCCAGCTGAGATTTGTTTTTTGCCAATATTGAACAGCCCAAATCCTGCAGCTTCGCCGCATTCGCCAACTGCTCCGGCTGAGTCGGAACACAAACGCTGGGCTTGGCATACTTTATTGTTTCGAAGCAAGTGATGTGTCCGCCACTGAAAATCACGATAGAAGCGTTTCGCATGGCTTCCTGCCGCTGTTGGGCGGAAAGCCAAGAGTGAATTTCGCAGTTGCCACGCCTGACCGTTTTGGCTTCTCCGGGCACGCCCAAACTGATCACTGCCTTCACGCCCAGATCATCGAACGCTGGAAGCAGCATCCTCAATAGTTTGGCTCTTGTGCCGAATGGTCCGCTTACTGGCGCGAATATGTGTTGTTCCGACACTATTGTTGGGGTTGTGTCGAAGAAGCTGCCCACGTATTCAGTTTTATCTGTGACTCCGACACTTTGAAGGTCGCCAATGTTGTATTGGCACACGGTGTTTGGCGGGGGGTTGTCGGGGATTATTATTTTTGTACAGGCTTTGACGTATCGTTCCGTTATTCTTTCGCCCGGACTCAACAGCGACGAGAATCCAAAGCTTGGCCGCACAACGTTTGTTACGTACGCATGGGGGATTTTCCACCTTTGTGCGAGCCGCAGTGCGTTTATGTCTCCGTCAGCAATCATCGCTTCGGGGGCGATCAGGTGGATATTTCGTCGGAGGTCGTAGTATCGGTGGATGGTTTCTTGTGCACTGGAAGTTTTTGTTTTGAATCGGTTCTGTTCGCTGTCGAAGAATGGAAGCGGGAACAGGATGTTAATGAGTGATGCTGTTGTGACTACGCCGCTACTGTTCTCGTACCAAGCGACAGGCGTTACGGGATAGACGTTTGGGAATTCCTTCTTGAGCAACTCGTAGGCTTTTCCACCCGTGAAAAAGTGCAGTTCATGCCCACGCTGCTGCAACCGTTTCCCTAATGCGATGGTGCGGGATGCATGTCCCAATCCCAGTTCGGAGCAGGCGTACAGCAGTCTCATAGACAAACATTGCTGAGGTGGGTTTATTTTAATTATACCCTAAACCGAACTTTTGCGGGAAGTGTTTTTAAGGCAAAACGTCTGAGGTAGAGTTATGTTTATTCCGCGTAGATTGCTGGAGGAAAAACTTCTTCGACTACTCGCTGACGACGTTGGAGAAGGCGACGTAACTAGCGCAGCTATTGCTCCCTCTGAATGCACGGCTCAAGCGGAAGTCATTGCTAAAAGTGATGGAATCGTTGCTGGAGTTGAGGAAGCTGCAATCCTTGCAGAATCTTTGGGGCTTCAGGTCAATTTGGAAGTTGTT
Source organism: Candidatus Bathyarchaeota archaeon (assembly GCA_017883615.1). Classification (GTDB taxonomy): domain Archaea; phylum Thermoproteota; class Bathyarchaeia; order Bathyarchaeales; family Bathycorpusculaceae; genus JADGNF01. The sequence continues at coordinate 60,770 of JADGNF010000014.1, read as the reverse complement.
GACGGGGACAAAGTGATGAAGGGGGAAGTTATCATGGCTGTCTCAGGGGACGCTGGGACCATTCTCACAGTGGAGAGAACTATGCTGAACTTACTTTCCCGAATGAGTGGCATAGCAACAGCCACAAATATTCTCACCGAAAAAATCAGAAAAGCACATCTGAAGACCCGTATAGCGGCGACCCGCAAGTCCGCGCTTGGAATGTTGTACTTCGACAAGAAGGCGGTAGTGGTCGGAGGCGGGGACTCGCATCGGCTGCATTTGGACGACATGATTCTCATAAAAGACAACCACGTTATTGTGGCGGGAAGCTTGGAAAACGCCATCAAACTTGCCAATCAGAATGCGTCGTTTAGCAAGAAAATCGAAGTAGAAGTCACAAAACCCACCGATGCTGTGAAAGCTGCCAAGTTGGGTGTAGACATTGTCATGCTGGACAATTTCTCTCCTGAACAAATCGTGGAAGCGATGGGTTTGCTCCAGAAAGCGGGTTTAGAGGGTAAGGTTTTGTTGGAAGCAAGCGGCGGAATCACATCAGAGAACCTGCTGGCGTACGCTGCGGCTGGTGTGAACCTTATCAGTTTAGGCGAGTTGACTCACAGTGTCAAAGCCCTCGACATAAGTCTGGAAATCGTCAAGGCTGCTTAGAATCCAAACATAACCAAAGCGAGTACCATGAGATTCATGCTGGCATGCGCCGTTGCAGAAGTTGTGTAATTCCATTTGTGGTAGATTCCGCCTAAAGCGAGTCCAGTTATGAATGCGGAAAGAGTGTAGACGCCTTGAGGGTCAAAATGGAAGAGCCCAAAAACGCCCGCCGCGATGACTACTGCTATCGCGAAGGAGTATTTGGAGTATTTTGGGTTTATATGTAGCGATTTGAAGAGTGAGTTTTGAAGGAACCCGCGGAATGCGAATTCTTCGCAGATGCCCGCCAAAGAAAGCGATGCCACGACGGCAGCGAAGCCAAATGATGTGCCGCTTAACGTGGAGATGGTTTCGTTTGATTGTTGTACGGCTTGGCTCTGCCCGAGAACAGCAGTTAGACCATTCGTAACTATAATGTTCAGAAGCAAGAGCAGCGCGCCGCAGCCTAAACCTATCAAAAGGTATTTTGGGTTTGGGTTCAGTTTAACGTAGGTCTTAATGTTGATGCGTTTACTGAGCAGATAAATTAGGGGAACGGCGAGTATGAGGAGTTCGCCAACTACCAGCGTTGGAGCTTCGCCGACGGTGAAGAGGAGAAAAGCGCCGATGAATAGGAAAACGAAGAACGTAACGATAATTACTAACGCGGCTTCCCAAGGCGAAACAACGGGCTTCTGCTCTTCCAAAACAACCACCACCGAAAGGGTTCCTTGCGTGAGCTAAAAGGTTTTGCCACATTTAACACACGTTAGGTTCTGGGCGTTATCTTTAGGGCTCGGAAGCCTCTTGCTACGGGATTTAACATTTCCGTCAATCTTGCTTTGCCTAAAATGTCTGTGGTGTCGTTGGCGTATCCTCTAACATCATGTTCGGCTTCGATGAGGGAATGCAAGTAAACTTTGTTGTCTGCCACGCGATGCTCGCACCTTGTGGGCAACCCCAGCATAAGAGGCTCCCTCTCATCCACCGCTTTGCCACATGCGAAGAGAACGGCTTCGGCACCTGCAGTCAATTCCGCAATCCGAACCGCGATGCTTTCTTTGCCAATAGCCAACATCTCAATACCATGTTTCCGCCGAATTTCTCCAGCGGTTCGTCGCAACTTTGGAAGAATCTTTAGCAAGTTGCCGCGAGCTTTGTTGGATACTTTCATGTTCGCCAACTCTACGGGCGACAACTCGTCCACGGGAACTGCTCCTAAAGAAGAATCTAAATGGACCACGTCAGCTTGGACGGTTTCCAGCAGGACTTGGCAGAGTTGGGCTTCGTTCACTATAACATCAAAAGAGTCATCAACTTCTTTGAAAATTGGTTCCGCTAATCGAATATGGGCTTCTCTGTAGGGCGCTTCAACCAACACCGCCACGGAGGCAACTAATTGTAACGGGTTGAATTTGTCGTCGAGTATGGCGGCTGCGGAATCAGCTGAAATAATCCTCAAATCAAGCACCTAAAGTTAAGAGGAGGGTTCGAGAGAATTAGGTTTACTGTCGGCTTCTTCAGTTGACTTTAAACCTAACGCCAGAATGTACATTTCGCTGCTCTGTGAGCGGCTAGCCTTGGGCTTAATCAGTTTGACCTCGTTAAAGTACAGCTTCACTTTTTCGAAGTACGCTTTGAATTGGTCGCCTTCGAAAACTTTAGTGAAAAAGTTTCCGTTTGGACAAAGAATTTGACGTGCGACATTCAGTGCTTTGGTCGCCAAGTCTATTTGCCTTGCTTGGTCAACTTCCCACACGCCTGAAATGTTGGGGGACATGTCTGAGATTACGACGTCGGCTTTTCCTGGGAGGAAACTGAGGATTTCTTGTATTGCGGTGGGCTCGGTCATGTCGCATACAATGGTGCGTATATATGCTTGCTCAAAGGGCGCGATGGGTTTGAGATCCACACCCAAGACGAAGCCTGCTTTGGTAGTTGCTTTTCTTGCCGCTTGGATCCATCCGCCCGGGGCCGCGCCTAAATCGACGACAACATTGCCGTGTTTTATGAAGCGGTATTTCTCTATTGTTTGGGCGAGCTTGTAGGTGGCGCGGGATCGGTAGTTTTCCGTTTTAGCTTTTTTATAATAGTATTCTTGTTTGCGTTCTCTAATCCACGTTTTTGTTTTTCCCACTAGAATCTACACCGTTGGGGTATCGACTGGGTCTACTTCAGGTTTATCTAGCCCTGTTATCCAGCCAGTAAGTTTCTCGCAGCTTTTGGGCGAAATTGTTGTTGTTGGGTCGCACCGTGCGTTGTCTTGGCACATGAGGCAGGGGCAATCCACTATAGTCTCGATGCTGGCTGGCATGCGCTTGGGGAAGAGTCTGTAGGTCCATCTTCCGCCTTCCAGTTCTTTTTCTCTGCGGATAAGTGCTTTTTCTTCCAATTTAATGGCGACTCGGCTGCCTTCGCGGCTGCTGGCGCCCAGTTCTCGCCACAGCTCAGACTGCAACACGCCTTGGTAACCCGTGTTTACGACGAAATGAAGGGCTTTCTGCTCTAAGTCGTTACGTTTCGGCATCTTTGGTCAATTCCAATTAATATAGCATATATAAGCGCAGGTTGCGACATAAAAAGTGTATCCTAGAAACCTAGCGAATTAACCGTAAAGGAAATAACTAAAAAATGGGGACTGGCAAACCGGCTGAAAGGTTCTGTTTAGGCATCGAATCCACAGCTGACGACTTCGGAGTCGGAGTAGCTGCATTTGATGGCAAAATCCTTGCAAACGTTACGGACGGTTATGTGCCTGAAGCAGGTGGCATTCACCCGCGGGAAGCTGCAAGGCACCATTCAGAGGTCGCCGACAAAGTCCTTTCAGAAGCCTTCGCCAAAGCCCAATTGAAACCCAAGGAGATTTCGTTGGTGGCGTTTGCTCAGGGACCCGGATTGGGGCCGTGCCTGCGTACAGGAGCCACTGTAGCCCGTGCCCTCTCTGCTTACCTTGGCATCCCGCTTGTCGGTGTCAACCACTCCGTGGGGCACATCGAAATTGGTAAACTCCAAACCGGTGCCCAAGACCCACTTACGCTTTACGCTTCCGGAGGCAACACTATGGTCACCGCCTATGCTTCGGGGCGTTACCGCATCTTTGGCGAAACCCTAGATATCGCATTGGGCAACTGCCTCGATGTGTTCGCTCGGGAAGCAGGAATCAAAAACCAAAAAGGGACACCTCTTGGCGCTGCAGTGGAGCTTTTGGCGGCGAAAGGGGAGAAGCTGGTCTCTTTACCTTACGTGGTGAAGGGTATGGATATGAGTCTAAGCGGGTTGCTCACCGCGGCATCTGCTGCGTTGAAAAAAGGTGAACGGCTGGAGGATGTGTGTTTTAGTTTACAGGAGAACGCCTTTTCCATGGTTACAGAGGTCACTGAGCGTGCGTTAGCTCACACCGAGAAGAAAGAAGTTCTGCTGACAGGAGGAGTGGCGGCAAACAAACGCTTACAATCTATGCTGGAAGTAATCGCTGGGGAGCACGATGCTAAGTTTAGCGTGGTACCCCAAAAGTTTGCCACGGACAACGGTGCAATGATTGCTTGGACGGGCGCGTTGGCTTACATGAATGGGCTAACGACTCCTGTTGAGGAGAGTTTTGTTAAGGTTCGTTGGCGCGTGGACAAGGTGGATGTACCATGGGTGAAAACGCTGTGAGCGTCTTGCTAAAGAAAGGAGCCGAAGCCAGCCTTTACATCGCCGATTGGCACGGACGACGCGTCGTCATCAAACAGCGGCTGCCAAAAAAATACCGCCCACCCCAACTGGACCAGACGATTAGACGCTACCGAACGGTGCACGAACCCCAATTGATGCATGACGCCAAACGGGCAGGCGTGCCGACCCCACTGATTTTCCTCGTCGACGTGGAAAACGCCTCGATAACCATGGAGTACATTGAAGGAATCCAAGTTAAGAAGCTGTTGGACTCCATTTGCGAAGCCGACAGGATGGAACTGTGCCATGGCATCGGCGAAGAAGTAGGGAAACTCCACAAAAATGGTATAATCCACGGAGACCTAACCACCTCCAACATGATTCTGAACGCAGAAGGCAGAATTTTCCTCGTCGACTTTGGACTGGGGGACCGCTCCGAGGAGCTGGAAGACCAAGGCGTCGATTTGCACCTGCTCAGGCGCGCGCTGCAAAGCACCCACTTTCAAGTTGCCGACGAATGCTTCCACGCCGTCCTCGAAGGCTACGCCTCGGCTGTTGGCGCGGACAGGATGCAAGATGTTTTAGTGAAAATCAGAGAAATAGAAAAAAGAGGGCGTTACGTAGCAGAGAGACAACAGGAAACGTAGGTGCACCAAGTGAGTTTGAAATTGAAGGGCAAGATGATTTTCTTCGCGACCGGCAACATTCACAAATTCAACGAAGCCCGCGTCATGCTGGCGGAACATGGATTAGGGGTTGGAATGATGCGAATGAAAGGCGTGGAAATCCAAAGTGACAGCCTCAAAGAAATCGCCTCTACCAGCGCCGCAAACGCATACAAAAAGATTCACTTACCGCTGATTGTGGAGGACGCAGGATTATTCGTGGATGCTCTAAAAGGCTTTCCTGGTCCATACGCTGCTTACGCTTACAAAACCGTGGAAAACGAAGGGATCCTCAAACTGATGGCGGGAGTGAAGAACCGGAAAGCAACGTTCCGCTCTTCAATAGCGTATTGCAACAGCGAAACAGGAGAAACCGTTTGCTTTGAAGGCCAAAGCCAAGGTGAAATCACCGCTAAAGAGCGCATTTCGGATTTTGAGTCCGCGTTCGGGTTTGACCCAATCTTCCAGCCAAAGGGCAGCAAGAAAACCTTCGCAGAAATGTCCATTAAGGAGAAAAACGGGTTTTCCCACCGCGCGCAAGCGGTTAGCAAGTTCGCCGAATGGTACAAAAACCAGCAGTAGCTAATTAGCTAACGAAGTACTAAACGTGTACCAGCCTAAGCAATGCCCTAAATGCGCCGGCGAAATGACGGCCGCAGATCAGTTATCGGGTTACGGACCGGTTCGGCTTGTAAAGTTTGGCGATGTGCGCGGCGACAAAGTGATTCCGTTTTACTGCAAAAACTGCGGCTACATCGAGCTCTATAACGAGAAAAACCTGAAGAGATAACAGCAAGATTTTGAGTTGCATTCACCTAATTCGGAATATTCCTAGGAATAGTTTCGTTTCCACATACAATTTTTGTTTATCCCTTGCGAATGCACTATAAGGCGCGAAGAACACACCTTTGGAAATGCAATCCAACCCTCAAAGAAGCCAAATCAAACCCGGCACCCACGTAAACATCGTACAGAAACAGGACCAGCGAAGTGGCAAACTAACCGAAGGCATCGTCAAAGACATCCTCACAAACAGCCCAACTCACCCCCACGGAATCAAAGTCCGACTTACAGACGGCAAAATAGGCAGAGTACAAACAATAGCAAAATAAGTCAGCAATTGGTTTGGGGTGCGTTTTGAATAATATTGGGCTATTCAAAAAGAATAAGCCTCTACTATAACTAGTTAATGTTCCCAAGAATTTTTGCTTTAATGTTTGTGAGGTTGAACGCGAAACAATGTGTCAAATAGGACATTAATGGTTAATTTTGTAACATAAAAGTCACAATATTTAATAGCTTTCTTTTCTATAGAAAGTTCATCCCCCGAAAAGTGGAAAGAACAATGAACGCATCTACAAATTCAAATTCACAAAATAACGACGGCAAAAACAAATGCCCCGACTGCGACTCTGAACTAAACGTTCCCTGCAACATAGAAAAAGGGGAAATACTGAGTTGCCCCGGATGCGGCCTAGAACTAGAAGTTAAGAAAGTAAGTGATGGAGGTGTATGTACAGATCTTCAAGAATTAACTATCGAAGGCGAAGATTGGGGCGAATAAGAACATTCGCCAAAAACTCCACATTCTACAAAGATTTTTCCTCATTTTGGAAGCCACAAAATCAAAGAGGAGACGTTAGGCGGTTTGAAAGACCGTTTCGCCGGGAATTGTTCTTAAGAGTAAAATGGGAACCGCCGATTTTGACGGTTCACTTCCATTCACTATTTGCTCGCCGAGCTTTAGGCGGAGATGGCAGCTTTCTTTTGCAATACAATATTCGCAACTTACATATTCTGTTCGAGTTTGGCAATCTAACATTATTTGAGCGTACATGTCTTATGCCTCGGGAAACACAGAACGGACAGAACTAGCTTATAGGCAAATGCAACTGCTTAACGGCATTATTTTCAGGCAGCAGCAGTTAGGTTCCCTCCACTTTGGACACGAATATGCCTTTCAAAAACCGCGTTGCAGTTTTTTCTTCAAGAAAAAGCAAAAATCTTAGACCAATTTCGGATTGCTCTTTGCCATCCGCTCTTCCACTAATGCTTTTTTCAAAGTTGAATTAATCCGAGTTTTCTTTCTTTTCGCGAACAAGGCTACCGATAGTGTAGCTGTTGCGATTAGTGATACGGCTGTCCAGGTTGGGAATTCTGGCACAGAAGGCGAGGCCGCTGCCGGAGCTGAAGTGATGGGAGTAAAGCTTGGACTAGGGCGTGGTGTTGGAATAGGAGAGGGGGTTGGAGCAGCTAAGGGTGAAATTGAATCTGAAGTTTTGAAATAAGCGTATGAGGTAGAGTTGAGGGAATAATATAATTGAGCTGCACCCGTGTTATTGTAAAATTCGCACCATGCGTGAACTTGTATGTGGTGGTTTCCTTCGGTAACATTTGACAGCGAACACGAAAAATTAATTGTGCTTGGCGCACCAGCCGGTTCATAGAATGGTGGCAATGTAGGTTTTACAGAGGTGCTGACCCCACCTAATGAGAAAGGATTTACGTAATATCTCACTAATGTTTCTTCATTCCGCCAATCCGTAACGTAATAAACTTCCTCGACATGCATAGACCCGTTTGTTTCTGGGCTGGTGACGCTAAACTCAAAAGTGAAATTAGCAGAAGAATACACTTCCCCATTCTTTGGGGATAAAACTGTGATTACGGGAAGTTTCGCATCAGTTGGCGGATCAATTGGCATGAAACGAGCAAATGGGTTGGCAATTGCCACCTCAACGAACTGCATCCCAAATAGTGAAAGCAGAAGTCCTGTAATGGTTGTTGCTGCTATGATTGGTTTTTTGCTCATAGCAATCAAGCAACTATAGGTCTAAGTTGCCTTAAGAGTTTTCTTGTAAAGATTTCTCATCACAAAGTTTCTTGACCAAGAAGAGGTAGGCGACAAGATTTAGCTGGGGGAAGTGTTTGCTGTCTTTGTTTTCCTTCATATGGTAATTATGGTTTCAATTAGTGTTACTGCTAAAGCGGTCCCAACAGCCTACGAATTAATTGCCCTTATCCCAGACTGTATATACGCTATACGTGGAAAATGTATATACAAACCGTACCCCCCTCCCCCATTGCGCACGCACGCACCTCGACAAGTTGTTGAATAAGATTACGCTTCCACTTCTGCAAAAAACCCCAAAACCAACCCAAACCAAACAAGCAACCCAGAAAACGGCCAGACGGAAGTAGTATTTTGCAAAAACACCCACTACTACTAGTAACAAGAAAACAAACCACTCAAGTCAAACAGCACCCAAATCACCTGCAGGCACAGTTATTCTTAAATATCTGTGTTCCGTGGGGTAAAGGTGCAAAGCGCACAGGTGTAGAGATGCCAAAAGCCGAAAAAGGAAAATCCCATTCGATTCGCCCAGTCAGCAGACGCCCCCCAAGCTGGTGCAAATATGAACCAGAAGAAGTAGAAGCATTCATAATTAAACTCGCAAAAGAAGGACACAACTTAAGCGCCATAGGCACCATCCTCAGAGACCAATACGCAATCCCACTCGTCAAACCAATCACAGGCAAAACCATAAGCGCCACCCTCAAAGCATCAAATCTAGCCCCAGCAATGCCAGAAGACCTCACCAACCTCATGAAGAAAGCCAAACGTATGGCCGTCCACATGGAGAAAAACAAGAAAGACGCCCACAACAAACGCAACATGGTTCTGCTCGAAGCAAAAATACACAAACTCAGCCGATACTATAAACGAGAAGGCGTCCTTCAGAAGAACTGGAAATACGTTCCAAAAATCGCTTCAATCAGCTAAACTTCCCTTTTACTTCGCAAAGCATATTTGCAGCGCACCCCTAAAGCCCTTTTCAAACATCAAGTAGCCAAAAGTGAAAACTATGCCTGTTGACGCAAAAAACACCGAAGCCTTCCTGCAAGACGCAGCCAAAGCCGCCCAAGTTATCCGTGAAACCATCCAAAACGACGGCTTCATCCACGTCTTTTCGCATCTGGACGCAGATGGCATTGCAGCGGCAGGAGTCATCGGCAGAGCACTCTACAGGCAAGACGCAAGGTTTCGCATCCGAATCACCCAGTGGGTAGACGAAAAGATAATTGGCGAAATCGTCGCCGACAAACCCGAACTCGTCATATTCACTGACTTTGGAAGCGGCTACATAGATCTACTCAACGAGAAAATCCCCAGCTTCAAAGTCGTCATCCTCGACCACCACCAAGCCGCCGGAACCGCACAAAACCCCAACCACACCCAAGTCAACCCCCACATGCACGGCATGGACGGCGCAACAGACGTCAGCGGCTCTGGAGTTGCCTACTTCGCCGGACGAGCACTGGACAAACGCAACGTTGACTTAGCACCAACCGCTCTGGTCGGCGCACTTGGCGACATGCAAGACCGCTACGACCAGCGCAAACTAGGCGGACTCAACGCCCTAATAGTTGAAGATGCAGTCAACGCCAAACTAGTAACGGTTGAGAAAGACCTCACCTTCTTTGGCAGAGAAACCCGCCCCATACACAAAACCCTCTCAACCACAACCAACCCCTTCCTGCCGGGTCTGAGCGGCGAAGAAGACAAAAGCCTCGCGTTTGTCTCCAGCCTAAAAATCCGCCTCAAAGACGGAGACCGACTCCGCGCCCTACGCGACTTGACCGAAGAAGAAAAACGACGCCTCTGCAGCGCGTTGGCGGATTATCTGCTCGCCAGAGGATTACACTACGAAGTAACCAACCTCATCGGACACATCTACATCCTGAACACGGAGGAACCCTGGACGGCTCTTCGGGACGCCCGAGAATTCGCCGTCGTCCTCAACAGCACCGGACGCATGGACCGCCCCAGCCTCGGAATAGCCGTGTGCATGGGAGACCGCAAAGCGGCGCTGGAAGAAGCCAACAAAGTCCTCGAGGAATACCGCAAAAGCATCAACAAATACCTCATCTGGGTCTGGGAAAAACCCGAACGACTCCGAGAGCTAAGCAACATTTACGTTGTCAATGGCGAAGACTTCGTCTCAGAAAAAATCATCGGCACCATATCTGGCATCCTCATAACCAGCCTCCCAAACGTCGAAAAACCCCTCATAGCCTACGCGAACGTCCAAAACGAAGGCTTAGCCAAAATTTCCTCCCGAACCACCGATCTTGCTGTCCGCAAAGGCGTTAACCTTGGCATCGTAATGCGGCTCGCAGCAGAGAAGTTGGGCGGAAAAGGAGGTGGACACAACATCGCCGCAGGCGGACAAGTCCCACTTGACAAAGTGGACGAGTTTGTAAAAGCCGTGGACGAATTAGTTGGGAAACAGTTGCGAGGAGAAAAAGTTGCAAGCAACGATAACGCTTGAATACGACTACACACAAACTGCGGCGGCAATCGCCAAGGCGGTTGCGCCGGACAACTCTAACGCGCCGGCTGGATTGAGCGTGGAAACTACGCAGCAGGACTGTAGCGTGGTCACTTTGATTCGGTTGGAAGGCAAATTCGCCACCTTTATTGCTACCATCGACGATCTTTTGGAAAGCGCGTCCACCGCCGAAAAAACCTTGCGCGTAGCCAAAAGAAAATAGCCAGTAGCCAAGTGCTTACGACTTGAGCGTAATTTGCAAAGTTGGTTTTCCCGAGAAAAGTTAATTAGCTAAAGTATTGTGTATTGTTTCGGCGCTTAGGCCATCTGTGTTAGATAGCTGCCCAGGTAGTATAGTTCGGTCCAGTATATGCGGCTGTCGCCCGCAGGACCCGGGTCCGAATCCCGGCCTGGGCGCCACTTCTTTCCCAAAACCAGTTTTCAGTATACCACGATCTTTGTCCCTTCATGCGTAAACTTTCCTTCGTTTGTGACTGGGGACGATGGTTTTTTGAGGTTTTTCTATGCGGAAAGCATATGAGAACAACTCTTTCCATTACATTCTAACTTATGCATTCAACTCAAACCGGAACCACAGAAAACTCAAACAACTGGCTACTGGATGTCATAAAACAAGTTAACCACACTGCTCTTGATCAGAATCAGATTTCTACCCGAAGCCGCCAAAGCAGCCTGTGCGTTCTTTGTAAGGGAGCCAGAAACTTATGCGGCAAAACCCGCTGCCCCATCATGGTCAAAGTTAACTCCTACCTCAAAAGCGTCCCCCTGATGAGCAGTGAAGACATCGACGGCGCCTCGCCACCCAGCGTCTTCATCGGCAGAATCGGCTACCCAAACGTCTACGTCGGACCCCTCGTGCCGCCAGTGCATGAGAACACGAGCATCTTTGATTTGCCGGAACAGTGGTTTGGGAAGTCGATGGACGAGATTGTAGGTTTCCGTAGCCTGCTCATCCGTGGTAAGCATCGGGTTAACGTTCACGAGTTTAACCAAGCAGGAAAGATCGTGGAGCAGACCCGCGAATTGGCCCTTGCCGACAACAGCGTAGACATGGAACTAAACCTGACAAAGAAGCCGCGGGGCAGCATATTCATGGACGACGACGTGCAGCCATTTGGTCCGTCAGCTCCGATTCGGGATTTGAAGCTGGGAAACTCGAGGTATGAACAGCATATCGAGAAAGCCTACTACGACACTGACCTAAAAGCTACCCAAGCCGTCAAGGATCTATACAACCGCGGCGTGGTGGTGAGCAAAATCCAGAAAGCTTTTAGCGTCGGCGCCTTTGGGGTAGAAAAGAAACGGCGGCTGGTTCCCACAAGGTGGAGCATCACAGCGGTAGACGACATCATAAGCAAGAGTCTGATGGCGCAAGTGAAAACTTTTCCCGAAATCAACGAATACCGGGTCTACGAATCCATTTACTTAGACAACGTTTTTGAGATCTTGATGATTCCCGCCGCTTGGAGCTACGAATCTATGGAAGCGTGGTATCCGGGCACCACCTGGAACCCAAACGGCACAGACGTCGCCATATACTCGGATGCCGAGGGAAACAGCGGCAGAACAACCTACGCCGCAATAGGCGGCTGCTACTACAGCGCACGACTAGCCACCTGCGAACTCCTCGTCAAAGAACGTCGACAAGCAACCGTCATTGTCCTGCGCGAAGCCAGACCCGGATACATAATGCCCATCGGCGTGTGGCAGGTCCGCGAAAACGTCCGCAACGCCATGCGCCAAAAACCCTACCAGTTCAAAAACCTCAACGATTCACTAAAATTCGTCAGTGGCAGACTCGAAATTCCTCTACAGCAGTGGATTATTCAGGGCAAGTTGCTTAGGCAGGCGCTTTTCCAGAAGCGAATATCCGACTTTTTCCGGAGCAATTAGTCAACAGTCACTTGTAGGAATTTACGTTTTGCCTACCCCAATCCCTCCACGTTTTTTCCAACATGCTATTGAGCTGAAAATCCGCCAATAGCGACCACTGCCCCTACCTTTTTTCGCCAAAAACAGCCCCTTGACCTACCCCCCTCCCCCTCCCCTGCATACATCGAATAATAGGCACCAAACATGATTCGCAAACTTGCGAAGTCAAAACTGTTAAATGATGACCCGCAAATCTTCAACTGAGAGAACTAGTATGCGCATCGGCTTTATCGTGAACCCCGTTGCAGGTATGGGCGGCAAAGTGGGTTTGAAGGGAACGGACGGTGTCGTTAAACAAGCGGTCGCGAAGGGCGCTATGCCCGTGGCACCACAGAGGGCAGAGGAATTCCTCAGGGAATTAAGACAGGTCTTAACCGGAGCGCTGGTTGAAGTTCTGTGCTGCCCAGGAAAAATGGGTGCTGAGGAAGCAGAATCGGCTGGGTTCAAATACCAAGTCTTGCCCATGGCCGTGGGAGCAAACACCAGCGCCAAGGACACCGAAGCCGCCGTTAAACTTCTCAAAAAAGCAAAAGTCGACGTCATCGCGTTCGTAGGTGGCGACGGAACAGCCCGAAACATCCTAGACGCATTGAAGGGAAACGAAGAAACCCCAGTCATCGGAGTTCCTGCAGGCGTGAAAATGTATAGCGGCATATTTGCCATCAACCCGAAAGATGCAGCGCAAGCCGTCGCTGCATTTGCAGAACACCGCGTGGAAATCGCCGACTTCGAAATCATGGACGCCGACGAAAACGCAATTCGAAACGACATTTTCGACGTAAAACTCTACGGCTGTCTAAAAGGACTGTCAGTTCCTGCGTTTATTCAGGGCAGTAAAGAGGTGTCGCCATCTACTATTAGCGAAAAACAGAGTCAAGTTGACATTGCAAAGTACGTGGTTGAAGAGTTGCCAAAGGACGCCACTCTGATTCTCGGACCGGGAACTACTGTGGAACGGATTGCAGAGGAGTTGGGCGTGAAGAAAACGGTTTTGGGTGTAGACATCTACTTCGGAGGAAAAATCGTGCGGGACCTTGACGAAAAAACCCTTCTGGAAAACATCAAGAACTGGAGCAAAACCTGGATTATCCTCTCGCCCATTGGGCACCAGGGCATTTTGCTTGGGAGAGGAAACCAGCAAATCAGTCCCGAAATTGTAAAGCGAGTTGGCAAGAAGCACATTCTTGTGGTGGCGACTCTCAACAAGCTCCAGGGTATGGATGGGTCGGCGCTCAGAGTGGATACGGGTGACCAGGATGCAAATGCTATCCTGAGGGGTGAAAAGTTAGTGGTCACGGGTTACAGGGAAGGAATCACTGTTCCAGTTCAATAGGCTGCCTTAGCGAGTTGCGTTACGGTTATATTGCTGCGAATAGAATCAAAAGGAGAGATAGTTATGTCGGATGTTGGAGTAACAGTCAAGAAAAACGAAGACTTCAGCGAGTGGTACACAGAAGTCATACTCAAATCAGGTTTAGCCGACTACGCCCCCATAAAAGGCTGCATGATTATACGCGAAGACGCCATCGCCATGTGGGAAAGAATCCAGGAAGTCCTCAACAAAAAAATTAAGGCAACTGGACACCGGAACGTCTACTTCCCCATGTTCATCCCCGAAGGCTTCCTCAAAAAAGAAGCAGAACATTTTGCGGGATTCACACCTGAAGTGGCTTGGGTTACACAGGGTGGAGACACGCCGCTGGAAGAGAAGCTGGCTGTTCGCCCCACATCAGAAACCATCATATACGCCACTTTTTCCAAGTGGATACGCAGCTGGCGCGACTTGCCGCTTAAAATTAATCAATGGTGTAACATCGTCCGGTGGGAAACCAAAGCCACCAAACTCTTCCTGCGCACCCGAGAGTTCCTATGGCAAGAAGGACACACCGCCCATGCAACCAAAGAAGAAGCCGAAAAAGAAGTCATGTACGCACTCGGAGAATACCGCGACATCATAGAAAACTACCTTGCAATCCCCGTTATCGTCGGCGTAAAAAGTGACAGCGAAAAATTCGCCGGAGCCGACTACACAACCGCCCTAGAAGCTATGATGCCCGACGGCAAAGCACTACAGATGGGAACCAGCCACAACCTGGGCCAGCACTTTGCCAAGGTCTTCGATATCAAATTCATTGGCGAAGACGAAAAAGACCACATGGTATGGCAGACAAGTTGGGGACTCACCACCCGAACCATAGGCGCACTTGTTATGATTCACGGCGACGACAAAGGCTTGGTTTTGCCACCTAAAATCGCTCCAGTCCACGTTGTGATTGTGCCAATTCCCTACAAAGGCGCCGATCCCGCAGCAATAGCAGCTAAGGCCAAAGAAGTCGCAGACAAACTCACCCAAAAAGGCTTAAGCGTCATACTGGATGACCGCGGCGAGTACACGCCAGGATGGAAATTCCACCAGTGGGAACTCAAAGGTGTCCCGATACGCATCGAAATCGGACCCCGAGATCTCCAACAACAACAAGTCGTCATGGTCAGACGCGACACCAAAGAGAAAAGCTTCGTCAAAGAAACAGAACTACTTGAAACAGCTGAGAAACTGCTTGAAGATATCCAACGCAACCTATTCGTCAAAGCCAAACAAAACCTCGAAGAGAAAACCACCTCAGTCAAAACCTACGACGAGTTTAAGCAGATCGTCGCGGGCAAAGGTGGCTTCGTGAAGGCAGCATGGTGCGGCGGCGCAGATTGCGAAGCAAAAATCAAAGAAGAAACAGGCGCTACAATCCGAGTAATTCCATTCGAAAGAGAAGAACCAAAAACCGACTGTTTGATCTGCGGGAAGAAAGCAAGAGATATCGCGTACTTCGCAAGGAGCTACTAATCAAACGACAGATAACCGCCCAGGGTTTCTTTGGTTGCTGCAGAATTCTTGACATAACAAATCTTTACAAGAAACCTCATAAACAAATTCAGACATAAATCGCTCTGAGTAAAAGCTTGATTGCGAGGGAATGAGCGATAAATCGTCTGGGTTTAGCCATTCTGCTACTTTCAACTTTGACTGTATTTTCAACATTAATTCCTGCCGCGATAGGAAACCCAGGAATTCATGGTTCTCCCCCTACAATCGCCATAACATCCCCCGCCGAGTCCAAGACTTATGGAACAACAGTTGAAGTCTGCGCTATAGCTTCGCCGGGCCGGTACACAGTCTCCAACACCGAGACCATTAGTTCGGTGAACTGTTTTCTGGACGGCAAGCAGGTAATCACACTTTACGGGAGCATCTCCGACTACGGGAGCCAATTCTTTGTTTACGAATTGATAAATGTTAGTCTTGGCTCTCACGTCGTAATGCTTACTTGCATGTCAAGCTGGGGCAACAGTGCTTCAGCACAAACAAGGTTCGACGTGAGTAATTCCAGCACGTTTGCAGACTCTTGGAGGGTCTTGCCGGGCACACCAGCGGTAGACAACGCCTTCGTCGTGAACGGAACAATTTACAGTTTCGAGGATAAAGGCATAATATACAATTACATGAAAAATCCTGGAATGAACCTGACTTCCTACAACCCAGCCACCGGCGTCCGGACAAGGCAGGGATGCGCATGGGTGAATGCAAGTACGGAAAATGTAGCTTGTGTAGGCGGCGTCGCTTATGTTATGGAAAACTACTTTGACAGAAAATATAACTATGCCTTCGACCTTGCAACCAGCACATGGCAAAGGAAGACGCCGATGCCAGCAGAAACGCACAGCGAATTGCGGTTGACAGCCATAGATGGCAGAATCTACGCCGTCGGTTGGACTTGGGTCTTGGTAAGCTCACAAGGCTACAGCTTTGTGTTTTCCAACCCGTTCTGGGTCTATGACCCACAGTTTGATTCCTGGCAAGAGTTGCCCTCAGTTCCTACGGTTGTGAATGACTTCACTTTTAGTTCCTTAGACGGCAAGGTCTACATTATTGGTGGTTACACCCGAGGTAATCCAGCGGGCACTCAGGACATCCCAGTTCAGCTCATGCAGATATTTGATACAAAGACGAATCGATGGAGCCAGACAACAACACCCACATACATTCCCTCTGCTGCCGGCTGCAGCTCCGACACGCCCAAACGCATCTACTTGGTCGGATCCAACCAAACACTAATCTACAATCCGGACGAGCAAAGCTGGTCCAAAGGAGCCCCAAATCCCACTCGAGACACGCCATCCGCGGTCGTGAATGTAAACGATAAACTATATGCTTTCGGAGGAAACTATGGCACCGATCTCAGGTACGTACCGTTCGAGAGGCCAGCCCCGTCTCCATCTCCAACTGTCCAACCCGAGCAAACCTCCACGCCCAGCCCCAACATCCAACCCACTAGCACTGCACAAAACAACTCTCCAACGCCACCTATCCCAGAAATTCCCTCATGGTCCATTCTTGCGTTGGTGGTAACGGTAGTTGCAGCGGGAGCCGTCAGACTAAGAAAGAAAAAAAGCTCTTAGTCAACTGGAATTCTGCTTGTCACAATCGACTGGTGCCGTAAGGGTTACAGAGAATCTGCGACTCGTTAAGCTGACGTTTAAGAGGCACTCCTTCAGCCAAACATCAATATTCACTTAGCAAAATATTATGTTCTAGTTAGCTACGAACGGAAAAAAAGTTGCCGAACAATTAAATCACAAGTTTCTCCTGTTCCACCCTCCGATGCCTGAGCCCCAAGTCGCTAACACGAAACTGTCTATTACCAAAAAGAATGGCGTGCTCATGTCCAGCATAAACCGCCGCCGCTATGCGCCCTATCGCGTCGGCCTTCATAATCCCACTTCCGCTGCCACCGCCAACAACCACTATGCCGTGATCATCCTCAAAAATGACCGGCTGCTCATCCAACGTGTTAATCTCATACAAGCCTGCGAATCCGCCGGATGACTCAGCACCTTCAAACTGAGGGAGATACTTTGCGAAGATAGGGTATAACCCGTGCTTGTAGAAGTCGGTTTCAGGTTTTGGATGTTCCTCCAGCAAGTAAGCACGCGGGAACTCATCAGCGAAACCCACGCTGAAGCTTTCACTTTCAAGGTTAGGGCGCAAGTAAACCGATGGTTTAGGCAAAATGATGAATGGTAGGGAGCTTACCTCAGAGAAGTCTTTGATATGAAGCAAAGTCTTTAGTGCTTCGGTTTCTGCTTTAACGTTGAAAACCTGGCGTTTCCTCGGCTTCACAAAGCACTCAATCCCGACTGGGTCGAGGAGTTGGGGAAGCCAAGCGCCCGTAGCTACCACCGTCTTTCCAGATTTTATTGTTCCGCGAGTTGTTTCGGCGGCTACAACATAGGAGTCTTGCCAAAAGTACGGTTCACCTGATAATCCTATTGGCAAACGCGGCTCGACAATCAGTTTTGTCACTTGGGTGCGGAATTGGATTTCGCCGCCTAACTTCAAAAATTCGGACTCATAGAACCGTACAAGTGACATGACACCGATTACCCCTGCTTTGGGCACAAAAACAGCCCGATAAACATCACCCAATCCCAGCCGCTGGGCTTCCTGATCCCCACCAAAACTCGCGCGTAGACCTAATAGTCGAGACAAATCTTCCGGCAAGTATTCTTTGTAAACAAACCCTTTCGCTTTCAACTCTTCTAAAACGGAAAACACTTGCTTGTAGGACTCTTCGGTGAAGCACCAGAGGTAGCCACAAAAACGGAGCTTCAGATCTACGCCTTGCGCTTCCTGCAGATGCTTATAAAATTCAACCGATGAATCCGCCAAATCAAAGTTGGAGATGGAAGTGAAGAAACATCGAAAAGCCGCAGCACTGTTAACTGTGCTGCCTAAACCCGCAGCCACATTCTTATCCACGACTAAGACCTTCAGCGTTGGATCTGCGAGTTTGATGTGGTAAGCTGTAGATAAGCCAAGGATACCTGCACCGACTACGAGAACATCATAATCTGCCATCGCAAACTCCTAAAAGAACCCTTCACCAAGACTGTGACGAAAAATGGATTTAAACCTACTTCCAAACCGCCAAAAAATCGCAGCGAAACTCAGCTCTGGGCAAACATGCACAGAAATTGTAGTTCTCGAGGTAACTGGAAAATGAGGTTTTTCTCGTAAACTTTATTTTCCAAGACTCGTTATGTTTGCCTTCTGAAGGGCCAAACTGTGGCAAACATCAAAGTTACTAGTCGAGCATCTAACATTGAATACGCCATACGAGACGTCATCCCGTATGCTGAGCAGGTTCTCAAGGAAGGCAGAAAAATCTATTACCTAAACATCGGTGACCCGCCGGCGTTTGACTTCACTGTACCCCAGCATGTCAAGGATGCCCTTTGCAAAGCGGTTCAAGAAAACAGCAACTACTATTCTCCCTCGGAGGGGCTACTCGAACTGCGACAAGCAGTGTCCTCCAAAGAGAAACGCGTCAACAACGTCGACATTTCTCCCCAGGACGTGCTGATTACCGAGGGCATCTCGGAGGGCATACAAATGGCGCTGGCAGCTGTAGTGGAGAGGGGCGACGAAATCCTATTCCCTGGACCCACTTACCCACCTTACATCTCCTACACCAAATTTTTTGACGGCACACCCGTCTCATACGAAACCGTCGAGAAGGAAGGGTGGCAGCCAAACGTCGACGACCTCCGCAAAAAAATCACCAAAAAAACCCGAGCGTTAGTAATTATTAACCCCAACAACCCCACCGGAGCGGTTTACGGCAGGAAAATGGTTAAAGAAATGCTCGACGTAGCTGCCGAACACAAACTGTTAGTGCTCTCCGACGAGATTTATGACCAAATAACCTACGGAGAAGAATTCTGCAGCACCGCCAGCCTTGCCAAAGACGTCCCAGTCGTCGGGTTCAACGGCTTCTCCAAAGCCTACCAAATGACTGGGCTTCGATTGGGCTACATGTACTTCAAAGGCAAAGGCACAGAACTCGAAAATCTCCGGCTAGGAATCGAGAAGGAATGTCGTATACGCCTCTGCGCTAACACCCCCGTACAGAAAGCCGGAGCCGCAGCGCTGAATGGACCCCAAGATCATATCAAAGACGTCGTGGAAAAACTCCGTCAACGTCGGGACTATGCATGGAAACGCCTCAACGAAATCGAAGGCATAAGCTGCACCAAACCGGAAGGCGCTTTCTACATTTTCCCCAAAATCCACGAGGTCGGCAAAAGATGGAAAACCGACATGCAATTCGTAATCGAACTCCTCCGGGAAACCGGCGTGCTAGTCGTGAACGGTTCAGGTTTCGACCCCATCTACGGCGCTGGACACGTTAGGGCAGTTTTCCTTCCGCCAGTCCCAATGCTGGAAGAAGCGTTAAGCGGGCTTGAGCAGTTCATGAAAAAGAAGAAATAAATGCGGCAGTTTCTTCTGCCTTCCTTTTTGTTTAGTATTTTACGGCGATGCCCTGCTTAGGATCTTGGATAACTTTATGGAATTCGGCCATCAACCGCTTTGTAACAGGTCCGGGTTTGGCGTTGCCGATTTGGCGTTTGTTGACTTCGCGTATGGGAACCATTTCCATGGCTGTACCTGTGAAGAAGGCTTCGTCGGCGGTGAACATCATGAACGGCGTCAAGTTGGCAGTGGTTATTTTGATTCCTAATTTTTCGCAGAGTTGGGTTACGACGTCCGCGGTTATGCCTGCAAGTGCGCCAGTTGAGGTTGGTGGAGTCAAGATTTCGCCGTCTTTAACGATAAACACATTTTCGCCCACACCTTCAGCAATGCAACCGCTGGATTCAAGGCAGATGGCTTCGTCGACGCCACATGCGTTAGCTTCGATTTTTGCCATGACACTGTTGAGGTAGTTGAGCGATTTTATCTCGTGTGTTGTTGCGTCAACAGGGTTTCGTCTGACCCAGCTGAACATGGCTGTGATGCCTGTTTCTTTAGCGTTGCCTGAGCGAATGTTGATAATATCGGTTATGATGATGACTGTGGGTTTAGGACATTTACGCGGGTCTAACCCTAAGTCGCCAACGCCCCTGCTTACAACGAGGCGAATGTAGGACTCTTTCATCTTGTTTTTCCGCAATGTTTCGACGACAGCGGCCATCATTTCTTCTTTTGTTAAGGGTATGTTTAGAGTTATAGCGTGGGCTGAACAGTACAGGCGGTCAATGTGTTCTTTAAGCTTGAAAACTACGCCGTTGTATACGCGGATTCCTTCGAAGACGCCGTCTCCGTAGAGGAAGCCGTGGTCGTAAACGCTGATTTTTGCCTGTGATTTCGGATAGTATTTTCCGTCTATGTAGATTTGAAGTTCTTGCTCCATTGTTATTCCTTCTAAATTGAACGTTTGTCTATAGGCTGCAAATTTCTTATATTTTGCGTCAATGAACTATATGATTCATTGTGCGGAAAAGGGTGCAGTTTCTTTTTGTCGCTCTTTGTTGTAGTGCCGCGGTTTCACATGCCACAACGACAACTTTAGGTTTGCTTTTTGGGCTGATGGCTTGTTAATTGCTGCGGTGCTCCCGTTTTGGGTGTGCCGTTTTCCGCAACCAGAAAGCGATAAACAGACTCTCCTTGAAAGCGATTGCCCTTCAGACTTAGTTTTGTCCCGATGGGCAGAGGGCCATGGATTATCAGCCTTCGACACTGGAATTGCAAGAGGCAAAATCATTCCCACCTAAAGTAACGAATGGCTATAAAGCCAAAGACAATCGCGTAAGCTGCCATTACAAGCAAAGGTATGAACGAAGGAAATGTTCCCTGCATAGAACTATCAAGAGCCTGAACTGCAGCTCCGACTGGAGTGAAATTGCTTATTGTTTGCAGATAGCCTGGAAGGAACTGCATGGGAATGTAAATTCCCGCGAAGAATAATAGCGGATATAGAAGCCCCTGCGCCATACCTGTACCAACCCCCTGGGATGGCGCGACAGCAGCAATAAGTACGCCCAAAGAAAACAAAGCAATCGTTGCCAGCACAATCGAAAGAATGAATCCAGGAATCTCGAACGGCACATTTACTCCAAAGAAAAAGACACTTCCAACTGTAAGTATTGTGAATGCTATCCCCGCAAGGATAAGATTAATTGTCACTTGCGCAGCCAATAACTTGGTCGGTGACACGGGTGTGGTGGAGATTCGCCTTAGCCAACCAATCTCACGGTCACGAACGATTGGAATGGGTAAGCCAAATAGTCCGATAAATATCAGCATGGTTACCATAAGAATCGGGATGTAAACTTCGAAAGCAGATAACGTTGTGCCCGGAACAATATTTCTGAATGCAGGAATGCTACCAAATATAATTAGCAAGAACACAGGAAGCCCAATGCCGAATATAACGCCGACTGGTTCTCTCAAAGCGAGCATCCCCTCAACCTTGACAAGTTCCCAGAAAGCCTTATGGGCTCTTTGAACTTTGACTTCGGAACCTTGAGTGCTCATTGCTTCCTCACCTCGACTTTTACGGTTTTATCGTCAGTTTGAGTGAGTTTGACAAACGCATCCTCCAGGTAACCGCTTTTCATCTGGACATCTGACGCATTCACGTCCATTTTCAGTAACGCATAAAGCACTCGGGTAGTCAAGTCGCCGGAGCCAGCAACAATGACCCGGCTTCCACTGTGCTCAACCGAAGTCACCCCAGGCAAAGCAGTTAGAACCTTCTCATCCACGGGTCCTGAAGGCACAAACTGCATGCGAACACCGCCGCCCTCATTGGCAGCAAGGGCGGCAGGGGTATCGAGCGCGATTAGCTTTCCATGATTGATCAAGGCTACTCGGTCGCAAAGCCTTCAGCCTCATCCATGTAGTGCGTTACAAGAATCACTGTCACGCCACGATCCCTAACGCGCTCGATAAGATCCCAAGTTTCACGTCTCGCCTCAGGGTCAAGTCCCGTGGTTAATTCGTCTAAAATGGCGACCTTCGGATTCCCAATAAGCGCCAGCGCAATTGAAAGCCTCTGTTTTTGACCTCCGGACAGTTTCTTGAATTGGGCGTTGCGTTTTTCCCTGATTCCAAGAGACTCCAACAACTCACGTGAATCAAGTGAGTTTGGGTAGAAAGATGCAAACAGGTCAAGAGCTTCCTTAACCTTAATGCGTGGAGGAAGTGCGCTTTCCTGAAGTTGGACTCCAACGCACTTACGTAATTCTTCTCGATCATTCTTCGGATTGAGACCATAAACAGAGACAAAACCCGAGTCTGGAACACGAAGACCTGAAATGCATTCAACCGTCGTGGTTTTGCCAGCCCCGTTGGGTCCTATGATGCCGAAAATCTCGCCTTCAGCTATAGAGAACGAGACATCTTCAACGGCTGTTGTTGTGCCGTACACCTTTTGCAGATGGTCTACAGTAACAACCCGTTTCCGAGCCGTCACCTCATTAGTTCCATTCGGCTCGCTCACCCGTTTGGTAAAGTTTTCAGAATTAATCATTTAAACTCCTCGGACAAAGCTCAATTCTTGATGACCAAATATCTTTTCGCGAAGTTCTCTTATTAAGTTTAAATTTGTTAAGAGTTAGAAAAAGTGGGAGAAAAATTCTCCCGATTTTATAGATGGCTATCCATGGAACTGTGGGCGTTTGCTTATGAGGCGTGGCAAGGGTAGCGGCTTGAAGGGTTTGCCCGCGGTTTTCTCGGCGATTTTAGCCACCAGCATCTCGGCGGTCAAGTTCTGTTGGGCGCCTTTGACTTCGCGGTCCCGCACCGACAGGTTCCCCGATTCGACTTCTTTCTCGCCGACTACGGCGATGTAGGGGATCCATTCTTGTTCGGCTTCGCGGATTTTCTTTTGCAGGGTGGAGGCGGAGTCGTCGATGTCTACGCGGATGCAGTAGGCTTCGATTTTCTTGGCGATTTCCTCGACTTTGTCCATGTATTTGTCGGATATGGGGATTAGGCGGACTTGGGTGGGTGACAGCCATAGAGGCAGCATGGGCGCTTTTCCCGCCATTTGTTCGCGGTAAGCTTTTTCGAGGAGCGCGTAGATGTCGCGTTCGATGGCGCCGCTTGGGCTGCAGTGCAAAATCAGCGGGTACTGTTTCTCGCCCTTCTCGTCGACGAAGGTTATGTCGTAGCGTTTGGCGTTTTCAACATCGATTTGGTCCGTTGCCAACGCGGCAGCTTTGTCCTGGTTATCGACGAAGTTGAGGTCCCATTTGAGGCTGAAATAGAAGAACCGCTCGTTCCAAACTTCGGCGAGCATGGGTTTGCCATATTTGGCAGCGATTTCAGCGATGAAAGCTTTGTTTTCCTCGTAGAACGCCTTGGTGAAGCGCATAGCAATTTCAAAGTCGTCTTTCACTAAGCCGATGTTATCGAGGACGTCGATGCATAGGTCGAAGCGGATTTTGAATTCTTGTTTGGCCTGCTCTAAGTCGGTGCAGAATGCGTGGCAGTCTGGCATAGTGAATGCTCGGAGCCGTTTTAAGCCAACGACTTCGCCGCTTTTTTCTCGGCGGAAACTGTAGCGGGTCAACTCATAGAGTTTGATTGGGAGCTGTTTGTAGCTGAACTGGGCATCGTGAGCCATCAAGAACTGGCCAAAGCACGCAGCAAACCGAAGGAAGAGTTCTTTGTCTTCGGATTTGAGAACGTATTGGCGGGCGGGGAAGCGGTTCATGTAGCTTTTGAGGCTGGGGTGGTTGAAGTCGTACATTATTGGAGTCTCAACTTCCATTCCGCCATAAGCTGCAACTCTTGTTGTGACGTATTGCTCAAGTAAAGATTTTATCATGCGTCCCTTGGGGTACCAGCGGATGTTGCCGGGGTCGCTGCCTGGTTCGTAATCTGCAATTTCTAGCCGTTTCATCAGGGTTACGTGGGGCGGCATCTGGGTAACTGCGCGTGCCTTCTTGATTTCATATTGTGAGAACTTTTGCAGATTCGAGTGTCCTTTGAATTTGTATTCTTCTATTGGCACGAGTGAGCCGTCGGTCATGAGGACGTGCCAGAAGGACTGCATCTTGTCTTCGGCTTTCAGTGCTGCGGAGACGGGTTCTTCTTCTTTCTTGCACTCGCCGCCTTCAATTTTAGCCTCAACTGCGGCTGCAACGGGGGCGTAGGTGCGGGCTTGCTCAGCCAACGGATGCCCCTTAATAGAAATTGTAAACTGCTTGTTCCAGCCAAACGGAGCACGATAAGTCTCGATGCCCTTCTCCTTCGCGTAAACTTCCATTGCTTGGATGATTTTGAGGGCTTCACCTGGGTTGCTCAGGTTACTGCTCAAATGCGCGAACGGGTAAATGAGAATGCGATTCGTTTTTTGCCTGCCCAAAAACGCGCGGACATCGTCGACGGCTTTCTGGGCCAACGCCACAGTGTCGCCCTCTTCGACCGCGGTGAACAGGACCACGACTTCTTCGACGCGGTTCTCTTTCTTCTCCGCTTCTTCCGCTATCTGAATTTCTTTCTGAACGGGAGTATAGACAACAAAGTTAGAATGTAACTGGAGGATTCGCATGTAAATTCAGCCTCTTAGCCGTAACGCCACTTTTCCAGAGTCTTATCCTTCTTAGATTTCTTCTTGAACTCTTTGTAATGTTCATGACACAGGTAAGCGCGTTTGTCACCGCTCACGTTTAAGCCTGCAGACTTAGCTTTGTCAAACGGAATAGAACGTTCAGCATCTTTGCCGCAGCCAACTACGCTGCATTTTTCGCCTTTATCAATACGACCCAACGTTTGCGCCTCACAAATGATACTGACTACAATATGCTTCCATGCTTTATTCCTTTTTCATAAACGGTGGTGGCGCGGCGGTAAATTTCCTCTTTTTCCCCGAAAAACCGCGTGCCAACGTCTTCAACGATTAAAGAAGCCGCTGCGGAGCCGACGCAGGAGCTCCATTGGTAGTCTTTTTTGCGGGTGAACTCGGTGAGGAAGGCGCCGATGAAAACGTCGCCTGCGCCCGTGGGGTCCACGACTCGCGCGGGTTTGCATGGTGGAATTGAGCAGACTTCGCCGTCGACCGAAAGCACAGATCCCTGGGAGCCCATGGTAGCGATGACTATTTCGGGACCAAAATCGTGAACGACTTTTAGGGCTTTGTGGATGTCGGTTTGCCCTGTTAGAACCTCGATTTCATCCAACGACGACTTGTAAACATTAACCAACGGCAGAACGCGCTGGTCCATTTGGGCGCAACACCTCACATTTCCTTTTGCGTCGAAACGCCGCGTCATCCCCTGGGGATCAATAGAAAGGCAATCGGTGAATTCCCGGAGCCGTTCGATGACTTCGAAGGGGATTTCGGCTGCGATAGGCGCGATGTGAATTGCCTTCGCGGAAACTGAAGCCGGCAAATCAGCCAGCGTGATTGGTGGACCTTGTTTCCGCAGTTTGAGGTCTCTGGAAGACAAGTTCCCGTTGTAGGTGAGATCGAAACTGGTGGTCTGCTCGCCTTGAGCGATTATACCTGAAACGTCGACGCCCTCGTCGCTGAGCCTCTTCATGTAGCTCGGGGGAAAATCGGCGCCAACTTTAGAAATGACAGCTGCCGAGCCACCTAATTTTCGCGTAATCAGTGAGACGTATGCGACTGCGCCACCCAAAATCCGAACTGGCTTGACCCTGCTGGGCAACTTGAGAGAATCGAGCGAGAAGTGCCCGACCACAGCAACATCATAGGTCTTGGTTGCCATAGGTTCAGAAACCGCACTACGACTGCAAGAGCAGGATTGCTTTTGCCAAGTCGCCCCCGCATTCCTCTAACGCTTCTCTCGCTTTCTCAGGGCTCTTGCCTGTTTGCCCCGCTACAAGCTGAACATCCTCTTCAGATACTATGGGCGCTACGGATTGGCGTTGGGGGGCACGTTCGCTGACTTTGCCGCCTGCGACTTGGAAGATTTTTTGTCCCTGCACGTTCACGATGGCAACTTCGGGGGCTTCGATGACGATTTCTTTGCTTGGGGTGCGAATGATGACTTCTTGGACGTCTTCTACGCCTTCCATGTTCATGCCCATACGCTGCATCATGCGCTTGGCGTCTCGGGGATTCATGCGTCTCTGCATACTGGTTCGCCTTGGCTGTTACTTATTTTGGGAACTCTTATACTTAACTTTCGCTGGTTTGCGACCTGTTCTGGTTTAGTGTATAGCAGCAAAAGTGCTCCTATACACAGCAACCAAAGGTTGCCACATTTTAAACTACGGCCGGTTTTTTGGCGCGTTGGGCATTTGCTTTCTTGATTTGCTATTTGTCATAATCTGAAGGGTTGCGCCGCCGCGTTCATTACTGTAAGCGCTGCTTATTGACCGATACATACCTTCGGACAAAGTAGTTCACGAAGCCTTCTTCCGTCCGCTCCAGGGCTTTGTAGTAGGATTTTCTCTTCGTGTACTCAATAATCAACATTGGGTAACCGTTTCTCCACAAGATGCAATTCATGAGCAGCCTGCCGATTCTGCCGTTTCCGTCGCCGAACGGATGGATCTTTTCAAAGATGTAATGTCCCCTAGCCGCTAACTCTACGGGATTAAGGTTTGACAGATCAATGAAAGATATCAGTTGCTCCATTTGTTTTTCCACTTTGCGGTAGTCAGGCGCCAAGTAAGGACCCACCCTAACGGGATAACTCCGGAACTTTCCCGCAATGTCAGGTTTTGTCTCTTTGAAAATATCTTCATGACATTTCAACAGCAGCTTTTCCGAGATTTTTTCCTTCGTTTTCAACATTTGCAGGAAAACAGCCGCGTGAGATTCGGTTTCACGAATATCTTTGATTGGCTTGTTGGGAGCAACTTGGTCTTCCAAAATCAGCCTCGCTTCTTCAAGAGTGATCTTGGACCCTTCTATCGCGTTGCTGTTATAGGTAAAGGCGATGGCTATCTCCCGCAAAGTCTGCTCCTTTATAGACGGAGGAATTTTCTTCCATTCTTCTTGGAAGTTGGTCTTGATTTTTTCCAGTTTTTCGGACAGAGCTTCTTTTGCTTGAAGCAAAAGTTTAGCTTTAAGTTCTTCGACGTTTTCGGGGATTTTTCTGCCAAGATACACTTCTTTGGTAACAACTTTCCCTTCTTTCCTGTAGGAATGTTGGAGATAGTAGTAATCTGCTTTGGCTTTTCTTCGTTTGATGATTCGCACAGATTCTTTTATCATTACAAATAATATAAACTTTGCAGTTTTGGAACAAAATGTAATGGTAATAAATCGAGCTTTTTAAGCGTCGTTGCCTTTTCCGTGCCTTACTTTGACTGCGACTCCTGTTTTGAAGGCGGCCATTTCTGCGGCAGAAAGGAACGCACGCCCCACCGCCAGCACCTGTCCTTGTTCGTCTAGAATTATGACTTCGTCTTTGGCGTGGATTTCCGGATCCACTTTTACGATGTGTGCTGCGAAGAGGTCTCCGCCCTCAGCTACGAAGTGGGCTATGTCCTGTCGGGCGGTGACGAAGCAGTGTGCGTTTGGGCAGGTTTTTGCGAGTGTTCGGGCTGCGTCTACGCTGAGGGAAAGCATTCCGTCTGTTGGTCGCAGCGTGGCGATTCGGCGGCCATTGAGGTTTATGTAGCGTATTCTACCCGTTGAGTGCGAAAATTCGATTTGGATGTCATCAGGGAACAGTTGACTGCCGACGCCCACACCATATTGGTAGTCAGCTATGCTTCTGATGCGATTAAGAGGATTTTCCACACCTATTCACCGTAAATATGGCTTTTTAAGTTCGACAAGTATAAACATTGGGTAACACAATAAAAACAATCTGGGTGAATTATCTAAATGCGATGCGAAGTCTGCGGACGCAAAATTCGCGAAGCGCCCACACGCGTATTAATTGAAGGCGCCAAACTTACCGTGTGTACGGAATGCTCTAAACTGGGGAAGGCAACATGGGAAGAACCCGTCAAAACCTCGGCAATTCCTCAAAGGCAATCATCCGCCAGCTTGGCTATGCCTAATCGTGCTCCAATCCAAATTAAGAAAAGAATAATCACAGCCCGAGTTGACACCAGCCAAGAGCTCGTCGAAGACTATGCGGAAGTCATAAGGCAGGCAAGAGAAATCTTAGGACTCAATGTTGAAGATTTAGGCAAGAAAATTAACGAGAAAGAATCCGTGCTGAGAAAGATTGAGACTGGAAAGATGGCGCCAAACGAACTGCTAGTTTCAAAGCTGGAACGCACACTAAAAATCAAATTGTTGGTTCCAGTGGCAGAGGAGAAAGTTTCGATTCCGAAAACCTCAAGCAAAGAGTTCACTTTAGGCGACGTCATAAAGTTTGACAAGAAAAGCAAGGGAGAGTAACAGCCCAGACGAAAGTAATCATAGTACAGCGCCGCCTGAACCGTGAACCCTCCACCCTACCAGAACTCAAAAGCTTAGCAGAATCCGCTGGCTCCACCGTTGTTGCGGAAATGGAGCAAACCCGCAGAGCCGACTCTCGATATCAATTGGGGTTGGGAAAGGTCGAAGAACTCGCTGCGCTGGTTAAGGAGACTGGCGCGGAGAAAGTAATTTTTGACAATTCGCTTCGGACGATTCAGTCATATAATTTGGCGAAAGCCACCAAAGTGGAAGTCATTGACCGTTTCCAGCTTATCTTGGAAATCTTTACCAGCCGAGCAACAACCACCGAAGCCAACCTCCAAATTCAGCTTGCCACACTAAAAAACGAAGTTAAACACGCCAAAGAAAAGGTGCGCCTCTCCAAACGTGGGGAACAACCCGGATTCATGGGCATCGGAGTTTACGAGGCGGATGTTTACAGGCAGGCGTTAAAGAGGCAAATTCCAGTTATACAGAAAAAACTCCGAAACGTTCGCGAAAAACGGGTTCTGCAACGTGACCGAAGAACCGAGCTGGGTTTTAAGTCCATTTCACTGGCAGGGTACACTAACGCTGGGAAGAGCCGGCTGTTCAATGCGCTGTCCGACGCCACTGCGGTTGTTGATAATGCGTTGTTCACCACGCTTTCCACCACGACCCGGCAGATTGAATTCTCGAACCGAAAGTTCCTTTTGACTGACACGGTGGGCTTCATCGACCGCCTGCCAATTTCTCTTATTGAGGCGTTCCATTCAACTTTAGAAGAAACCATATTCTCCGACCTCATCATCTTAGTTCTAGACATCAACGAGCCCATCGAAACCATTCGAAAGAAAAACAAAACCTGCCAAGACACAATCGACAAAATCGGAGCCTCCAGCGTGCCTGTTATAACGGCTCTCAACAAAATCGACAAACTAACCGAAGAAGAAGCCAAACAAAAGTTTGAGGAAATCAAAGACGAAACCAAAAACCCCATCCTCATCTCGGCCAAAAAATGCACCAACCTCGACCAGCTAAGAAAAGAGATTCTGATAAAACTTGAAGGGTACGTTCAAGCCTCGTTTACGGTTCCAACAACCAGCGCCGCTATGTCGTTGGTTTCTTGGGTTCACAAAGGCGCCGACGTGAAACAAACCGAATACATAGAAAACTGGATAAAAATGACTTTTGACGCACCCCCAGAATTTATGGAGAAAACCAAAAGCCGCGTGAAGGGGCTGGGCGGCAAATTTGAACTGAAAATTAACCCAACCTAAAGAGAAGAACTGAAATGCCGACAGCGAAAGTTGTGGTTTTGAGGTGGGGACACAGACCCCAACGAGACGCAAGACTCACCAGCCATGTAGCGTTGGCGTCAAGGGCTCTTGGGGCATCGGGTTTTGTTCTTTCTGACACAGTTGATGAGCACCTTAAGGAAACCGTTGAGAAGGTTACCAAGACATGGGGTGGAGATTTCACTTTTGAGATGGGAACGAAGTGGAGAAACACGGTTCGCGACTGGAAAGGTAACGGCGGCATAGTTGTTCATTTGACCGCTTACGGTGAAAACGTGCAAACCAGCAAAGTCTTAGAGAGGATTAGAAGCTCTGGGAAAGATGTTTTAATCATTGTCGGAAGCCAAAAGGTGCCCAGCGAATTCTACTCTGCCGAGGTTTCGGACTTTAACGTAGCAGTCGGCAACCAACCGCACTCGGAGTGTGCTGCATTAGCCATTTTCTTGGACCGTTTCTTCATGGGGCAAACGTTGGGGAAGCCGTTTGAGAACGCCAAGCTCAAGATTGTACCTATGGAACGGGGAAAGAAGATAGAATAGCTTTAGAGTTGGATGTTGGTTTCGATTAATTAAATTGAGAAGAGTTTTATGGAAGAAGAACGCAATATTAGATGTTTAGGGAACCAGACTATGTTATCGACTATTGACGACGCAACCTTGATGAAGGTGGCAACTTCAATCGGAGAAGAAGAAGCAGTTAAACTAATTGAACATCTCAAGAACTTAGACGAAATTACAGATGACGAAATAGCCAACAAAACAGGCATCCGACTGAATTCGGTCCGCAAAATTCTCTACAAACTCTACGACCACTCCCTCGTAAGCTTAAGGAGAACAAGAGATCCCAAGACCGGATGGTTCATTTTCCACTGGAGACTTCAACCAGACCAACTCGAAGGCTTCATTTTAAGCCAGAAACGTCGAGTCCTCGAGAAACTTAACGTTAGATTGGATTATGAAGCAAACCATGATTTTTACTACTGTAACACACCAGGATGCAGAAGAGTAACCTTTGAAGAGGCCGTGGAAGCAGTTTTTCACTGCAACACCTGCGGCAAACCGCTAGCGCATTCTGATAACCAGAGAATGATTTTTAGACTCGGAGAAAAAGTTGATCAGCTAAGGAAGGAACTGGGTGAATAACCAGCTTCCATCAAGGGAGCAAGCACTTGAACTTCTCCAGAAAAACCATTGCCCATCCAAAGTAGTGGCACACTGTAAATCGGTGGCGCAACTCGCTGTGGAAACCGCCCAAGCCTGCCAGAAAAAAGGCTTGAAAGTGAACGTTGAACTTGTTGAGGCAGGTGCACTTTTGCATGACCTCGGACGCTCAAAAACCCACTCCGTTAATCATGTTGTGGCAGGAGCAGAAATTGCCAGAGCCGAAGGTTTACCGAATTCCCTAATTGCAATCATTGAGCGGCATGTAGGAGGCGGCATAACCTCGGCTGAAGCAACAAAGATGGGTTGGCCAAAAGGCAACTATGTACCGATTACTCTTGAAGAGAAAATTGTCTCATACGCTGACAAGCTTGTTGAGACACATGAACGCGTACCAATCGAATTGACGGTTAATCGGCTCCGCGAAGAAAAACTTAACGAAGCAGCTGACAGAGTGCAAAAAATATACGATGAAATAACTCAGATAATCGGCGAGAATCCATGACGACGTTAACGTTGCTAACAAAAATTTACAACAGCCACCAACTCCGAGAAATAGACAGGAACCTCGCGGATTTGCTGGGAGACTTAAGCGTGGAAGCAAAAGTCACTGGCACGGCAGCAGGCAAATGGGTTCAACTGGATATTTCAGGCGAAGATGAAAGTGTCGCTGCGAAGTTGCTGGAGAGGGAAACGGGATTTTGCCCTGTTTACTTGGAAAACGTTAAGAAATTCGCCGCTCTGAAGGGGTACATTGTGAATCTGGAGAGAAGCAAAGAGGAACTGCTTTTAGACATAGGCGTATTTGACCCCAAACCGGTTTATGTTTCGGTAGCTTTGTCGCATTTGCAGCATCACTTTTCAGGCGGCAGACAGGTAATATTGAAAGTTTTGGTTGAGTCGTGGGGTTTTTGCGAAAACTTACCCTTAGAACTCAAGGTTTTGGATGTCGATTTAGTGGGAAATCGCGTCAAAGCGGAGTTGCAGACAAGCCAAATAAACAAATTCCATCAATGGAAAGATTCGCTGCTGGACAGGTTGCTGGTTATTGGCGCATCTCTTGGCGAGGTGAAATTGGCGGTTGAGCAAGAAGGATTAGACCGAGATGTAATCGACGTGGAATCGTTTGGCATATTTGAACATGCGTTGGTCTGCAAACTGGGCACCGACGCAGCAGGGTTAATTGGTCGCATTGGCAGGCACCTGAGAAAAGCCAAGTTCACGGTTTTCAACCCCAAGGCGTTGTTGCTCGCTCAAAAATAGCAGTTTTAGGTTTTCTGCGGGGATTTCTTCGTGGTCACCAAGTAGACTCCGATGAAAATCAAGACGCCACCGACCATCACTGACAAGCTCAGGGTTTCGTTGATGAATGCAATTGCGAACATTACGGTGACGAGGGGTTCGGCGAATAGGAAACTGCTTGCGGCTGAACCTGCCTTCTGAAGGACATAGAACCAAATAAAGTATCCTAGCAGCGAACAGGTAAATGCCAGGTACAGAATTGCGAGCCACTCGTTGGTTCCCAGTGTAAGGATCTGGAGGAAGCTGTTTTCCGCCAGCGAAAACGGCACGAGGCAGACTCCGCCTATTAGGCTGATATAGGAGACTACGAGGAAGGCGTCGTATTTCTTCATGATTTTTTGCCCTATCAAGCTGTAAGCGGCCCACATAACGGGCGTTGAAAGCAAAATTAGGGTGCCTACAAGAAACTGCATGTTCCCCTGCAGGTTCATGAGGTCCGCTGAAACCACCGCTAAAGTCCCTGCGACGGCGATTACTATGCCGACGATTTGCCACTTCGCCAAGCGTTCACTAAACAGCCGGGAGGAAACAACCGTGATTATTATGGGGGAGAGGAGGCAGACGAGGATTGCGGCTATTGAGGCGCCTGCAAGTTGGATGCCCGTGTACTGGATTATGAAGAAGAAAGTCACGCCAGTTAAAGCCAGAATTATGAGGGTTAGCAGGTCTTTTCCTTCGACGCCCAACCTATAATCTGGAGAAAAATGCTTCTTCAGACCTAGAGCAGCAAGAAAAAGGGCTCCTGCAACCAGAAACCGGAAAGTAGCAACAGCTATTGGTGAAAGCCCATCTCCGATAACCTGCTTCACGACGACAAAACTGCTGCCCCAGAACACAATCAACAAAACCATCAGGAAAGCTTGGAATGGAGTGATTGAACGGGTGGCCATGTAAGCAAAATATTTTGAGATTTACTATTAAGCGTTCAGTATAGAAACCGAAGTTTGCACATTTGAAGGGGGAATTAGTGTTGTCAAAATGGTTTTCAGCCGCGAAACTCAATTATTCACGGTTCCCAATATTGTCTTTTATGTCTGCCCCTAATTGTCCTTGCCCCGAAAAAGACTGCCCTCACCACAGCAACTGCGAAGAATGCGTCAAACACCACAGGGCAAAAGACGAATGGCCCTTCTGTTCAAAGTAAAGTGCCACCATTTTAAGAGGTTTGGCTATAGCGGAAGTGGCCGCCTTAATTTGGCTGCAAACAAATTTACAAATCATATTTGGATCCTAATAGCAACTCATTGCACAGACCTATAGGGGGAGGTCAAAAAACTTTTCCCTAAGAGGGAAGTCCACATTAGCGGATTTTAAGTCAACAAATAAAGAAAACGTTCAGCTATTGATGCTTCTGTTTAGCTAGCCAGTCGCGGTATTGCGTGTCGACTTTCATGGCAGCATCCAGCAGTACGCTTGGCGCTAGAGAAGTCACGTAGCGTATATCTTTGGGCAGACAGTGCCTTCCGATTCCGTCCCGCGCTTCAGGCAAATCCACATTCCACTTCGTGTTCATCGCCGCCCGCAAATCGTCAAAGTTCATGCCGATTTGGCTGCAGAGCATTTTGAGGTCTTCGGCAAACGCGATTTGGAGGTATCGGTGGCTGTTTTCGGTTATTTTGCACATCTCCGCCACCTCAACCGTGGGGCAAGTGTGCAGCGGAATCCCAAGAATATCTGTGTACAGTTTTACGCCGACTTTGAGGCTGGCAGAGTTCACTCCGCCTATAACCCGCAGCTGGTTAACCCCGTGCTTTTCTGGTTCGTCGCCCCAGTACCTATGTGGCACGTGGACCAGATTGATTTTGCTCTTGAAGATTTCTTTGAAAATCTTTTGTGAAGTGCCCGGGACGATGGTGCTTTCGATAGAAACCAACGCAGTTAGGTTGGATGTTTGGGCAATTTTTTTGGAGACGTCGAAAACGGCGGACAAGTCGGGGCAATCATTCAGCTGTCCAGTCGTTACGGAAACGATGTAGATGTCCGCTTTGGGGATTTCGTTCCAGTTTGCGGTGGCTTTGACCCCGATTTCGGCAACTCTGGCAACTGCGGCGGCGCTGATGTCGTACCCGTAGGTTTCGAGCCCTTTTGCCTTGACATATTGCGCCACTGGATAACCAATTTGCCCCAGACCGGCAACGCAAACTTTCATGAATCTAACCTCTGCCCTCAGCCGTTGCCAAATTAAAGTTGCCTAAATTCTTAAGCCTTTGCCTTCCCTGACTCGGCTACTTTACTCGTTTAAACTGACAACCCGCAGCCTTCGCCGCTTCCGCGTCGTTATCCATGTTCCCCACAAACAGGATATCCCTCAGAGGAACGTTGAGTTTTTGGGCTGCCATCTTTAGCTGTTCTGATCTGTTAAATGAGTCTTCACGCGTTACCACTGCGTTGAATTGCATTTTGAATTTGTCGAGGAGGAGTTTGGTGGCTTTCTTGCTCTGCATTGTAACCAGTGCTTTTGGTCTGTCTTCGTGTGCTTTGTAGATTCTCATGCCTTCTTCATGAATGATGGTTTTTGCTATCACCGCCACCTCGTATCTTTCCCATGTGTCGAAGACGCGTTTGCGGGTTTGGAAATCGGTTATTTTCGCGACTGTCTCCAGAATTGGACGAACCTCTTCCATACCCATAATCTGCTTAAAATCTGCAAACATTGCCCAATAATTTATTGGTAAATCTACAAGGGTGCCGTCGAGGTCAAAAATGAAACCTAAAGTCATTGTGTGTACATGGCTCCCAGCTCTTTACCGTCTTTAACTAATCTTGCAGGCGCATCCATGTGTCGGATCCAGTAGACATCGGCGGGCAAAACGTTGTATTTTGGCATGTCGGGAATAGTTTCTTTGTATGCCAGTCTCGTGTAGAGATAGGGGATGTTGGCAGAGTAATCTTTGAGGATGACTTTGCTGGCGAAGCTGAAGAAGTAACTCGTCGTGAACATCCTGCCAGGGTTAATCTCCGTCACACACGGCACACCCGCAGCGTTCTCCTTCAAGTCCACCGAGGCGATACCAGTGAACTTGGGGTCGATCGATAAAACTGCATCCGTGCCGATCTTATTGACGGCGTCGTAATGCACGGTCTTCTGAACTGCAGGGGTTCCCGTGATTCCTGAAGGCGCTAAATATGCGTAAATGTACTCCAATCGTTCCCGGGCCATAGAAACCACCAACTCGCCATCCTTCCAAAGGCTGTGGAAGGCGATGTTTCGTCCGGGCAGATGCTCCTGTGCGATGAACTCCCAGTCAACGCCGCGGCTCTTCCAGTATTTTATCCACTCGACGGCGGTTTCTCTGTTGTCGGCGGGGGTGCTTCCTTTGCCGCCTGCCCCATGCCTTGCCCTAACCCAGATAGGCGCACCGAACTCTGCAAAAGCCTTGTCAATGTCCTCGTCTTGGCGCACTTCTAGTGTTCGGGCAACGGGCACGTTTTTCTTGCGCCAGACCTTCGCAGATTCTAGTTTATCTTGACATGCAACAACGGCTGCTTTGGAAGGCAGTAAGACCGGGGCGTCGAGCTTTTCGCGGTTCTCCGACACAACCTCAACTTCAATATCTGGCTGTGCATGGAAAAAATCTACGTTTTCTTTGCGGATGATTTCGTTTAGTTTGTCGATGTAGTCGAAGTCCTTGGCTCTTGGAACCAGATACCGCGAATCCGTAATCGCCAAATTCAGGAAATACTCGTTGGAGTCTGTACCTATTAATGTCACTTTTTCTGGCGCTGCCCGAAGCGACATCGTGAAATTTATGCCGGCAGGTCCCCCAGCACCCGTACACAAGATTCTCTTCAACACCATACCTCAAGTACCCAAGCAGCTAAGTCGCCGCAAGATTGGTTCCATATTGAGACGTAACCGATTTATATTTATTCTCAATCGCCCAGTTCTAAACAGGCAACACGTGGGCCGGTCGTCTAGCCTGGTTAGGACGTTGGCTTTACACGCCAAAGGTCGCCGGTTCAAGTCCGGCTCGGCCCACCTCCAACTTCCTTGGTAAAATTGCTAAGCTCTTTGTCGTGTTGGTAAACCTTATAACAACGTGCTTCCCCCTTTCCTAACGACCCAACATGCCCGACATTTGGCTAGACACCGTCACTCCGAAAATCAGCATAGCAATCAACAGTTTGCTGCCTATTTTGGAGAATAAGGGTTATTCGACGTTGGTTACTGCGAAGAAGCAGACGCAAACCACTGACATGCTTGACGCCCTTAAGGTGCCGTATGAGACAGTGGGCGAGTATGGAAGCACATTGAAAGAGAAGCTTGCCGTCGAACAGAAAAGGACTCTCGAATTCATCGACCTGTTTGACCGCGTCGGCTTCCCCAAGGTGCTGTGGACTCACGGCGATGTCTCCGCCATCCGCACCGCTTTTGGGCTCGGAATCCCAATCGTCTACGCTAACGACACGGTCTTCGCCTACGCCGTCGCGCGGCTCGCTTGCCCGCTGGTGGATTTTCTTGTTGCGCCCGTCTGTTTTGGCAAGTCATGGAGCAAGTTTGGCATCCCCAAAAACCGAATCATTCACTATGACGGTTTAGAAGAACTCGCATGGCTAAAGGGCACCAAGTTTGAGGAGCCCAAGTTCCTGCAAGAGCTGGCGGGCAAAAAGCCAGTTATCCTGTTCCGCGACGCCGAGTACCAAGCGGTTTACTGCAAGGACGTGAAGGTGGATTCCGAGCGGTTGCTGCGCGACCTCGCCAAGCTCGCGACTGTTGTTTGCTTGCCCCGCTACGAGGAAGAAAGAGAAAAACTCAAAAAAATCCCCAACGTCTGGGTCTCACCTGAGCCCGTCCTAACCGCCCAACTTATTCCCTACGTTGATTTGATGGTTGGCAGCGGAGGAACTGCCTGCCGAGAAACCGCTCTCTGCGGCATTCCCACCATAAACTTCCACTTCTGGGACGTCCAAGCAAGATACCTCTACAGGAAAGGTTTCCCAATCCAAATCAAGAGAAACAATGAAAGCATAATCCGAGCCGCCAAAAAAATCCTCCAAAACCCCCAGAATTACAAGATGAACACTCAAGCCGCATTGGGAAAACTTGAGTCACCCCTCCCAACGTGGACAAAGTACATCGAGTTGTGCCTGAAGCAAAAAGCCTAACCTGAAAACAAGTAACTTGCAAATGGCATAGAGTCTCAAGTGGGGAAGGGTTTTATGGAACGGGCCACACGCCCAAATAGTCAATCGTTACGTTGTAGTGGTCTATGTTTTGGTTTGAGGTTGCGTACACTATTTTAACGGTGTCGGTTTCGTTATTGCTCATCGAGAATTGGTCGCGGTTAAAAAAAGGCACCGCCGCGTTGGTTATGTTTGTCGCGTTCACCTGGTTTCCGGTCTTGTCGTAAAGGGCGACTGAGAGAGTCATCCAAGCGTGTCCGGTGTTGTTTACGTCCAAGTTTGAAGTGCTTGGGAGCGTATCATTGATGGAGTAGTCATTTCTCAAGGTCAGGTTCAGTACGAAGCAAGGGTCGCCCTTGTGGATAACTGTGACGTTTGTAAATTCTTGCACCAAATTCAAAGGGTAAACTCCATAGGAGGCGTTTGCAGAAATCAGGAAAATCTTTGATGTTACCCCTGAGTTAAGGTGCAAATAGCCTAATGCAGCTGGATGCACGTTGGTGGCGGGATAATTCGTTGCCATCGGTGTTGGGCTAACGGTTGCCGAAGGAAGTGGTGAAGTCGCTGGCGGCTTAGAGACGAAACCCAAAAAAGCAGCCGCAACCAAAAGCACGACAACTATAACAACCAAAACTGCCGTCCCAAGCCGACGAATTCTATTTGCCGTTTCCGACCCCATTACATTCAGCTCCACCCAAATCAAGGAACACTGGCTTCTAATTCTACAGTTTAGGACACAGGTCAACTTAAAAACGAGGAGACAAGCCTGCTACCGGGATAGGTAACCTCGCAGATAGTAAAGACGAATCAGCGGATGAACGTACGCGAGTGAGGGTTCGCGGGTTTGATATGCCATGAAAACTCCCGTGAAGGGCGACATCAGGAAGCGGTAGATGACGCCGAATTTGGTGACTGGCGGCGGCTTCTTGTGGGTTACTCTACTGATTGCGCGCCACATCTCGGGAAGCTGCTTGGCGTACCAATATTGGTGGCTTAGTTCCTGGCGCAGGTTGCTGCGAAGATGCACAGACTGAACGTTGTAGTCAACATACCACTGGTAGCCGTGCTGGTCAATCTCGTAAGCCAAAACCGTGTCCACCCCGCTGCTCGACGCCAACTTGGGGAAACCGCCCACTTCACGAACGGCTCGGGTGCGGTAAATTGAATTGTCCAACGTTTTTCCTAACGTAAAGGCTGCCATTTCCCTACCCCGCAGCCACGACTCCAACTGGGCGTCACCACGATACTTCCGCGCCACATACAACTGCAACGCATGTACCCCCCGCGGTTTGTCGGCAAAACGCATCCCTGAAGCCGCAGCAACCTTGGGGTTATCCAGCGCCTTAGGAATTTTGCTCCACCAATCCCGCGCCAAAAGCAAATCCTGCTCAAAACTCACGAAGAACTCCGATTCCACATTTTTGAGCACATTGTTAGCGTTGTCACTGATTCCTTTACCTTCGTTAAGGACGACGATCCAACCAAAAGATTCGGCAATTTTGCGGGTGCCATCGCTGCTGTGATCGTCCGAAATCACTTTTTTCCCAACAAACTCACCGGGAATGACCTCGTTTATCCTTTTCAGAACTGAGGGCAATGTTTTGGCGCCATTGTAGGTCCACATTACTAAGTCAACTTTTTGCAACGATTCAACACCTGTTCGTTAAGTTGGGTTGTTTACGGATTGTGCGCTGACTATAGGCTTAAGGTTTTCCCCAAAATCACATTTAACGAAGCGAAAAATCCAAACAACAAGAAATAAGGGCTATTTCTTGATGGTCTTTTTGAAATAAGCAATTACCTTGTCTATGCCTTCTTCGAGAGTGACAGTTGGCTTCCAACTCAGCTCTTTACGAATTTTCGCTGAATCGAGCACAATCGAAGACTGGTCAGAAACAAGGGGGCGATACGGATACCCCGGAGGATAAGAACCAAAAGCAATGTTCTTTTTGTCAAACCCAACTTTCTTGGCAATCAGCAATGCAAGTTCCCTGTTGCTAACGCCGACGGTAGTTCCGACGTTGTAGACTTGACGGTTCGCTTTGGGATTCTTCAGAGCGAGCACATAACCAGCCACGTGGTCGTCCACGTACATGTAATCCCGGACACTATCGGGGCTGCCAATATAGATTTTTTCACCCCGCAACATCTTAGTCACCAGATACTCGACCATGAAACTGGCGTCAAACTTTCGACCATACGAGTTGGTAGGACGCATAATTGTTCCATTTAAACCAAAAGAGGTAAACATCATCTGCAAATACAAGTCGCCTGCAGCTTTGCTTACCGCATAGGGACTTGACGGGTGCAACGGCAACGTTTCCTTCATCGGCTCATTTGCTTGAATGCCGTATACCTCAGCGGTGGAAGCAGCGATAACTTTGCGTGTCTGCGGATCCTGCAATTCCAGCAAGGAATGCGCAACATTCATGGTGCCAATATAGTTTGCCTGCTGATACTCAAATGGCCGCTCAAACGAATCCCTCACCGGCGAAAGCGCCGCCAAATGAAAAATCACGTCCGGATTCACTGTTTTAACGGCGTTTCTGGTAGAAACATAATCGGACACATCGCCGGAAACCAAAGTGACATCATCCAGCAGATTGCCCAAAACATCCATGTTTCGGTTAGCTACACGACGGGCAACACCATAGACTTCGGCTCCGTCTTCCACTAGTCTTCCTGCGAGGTGACTTCCAATAAAACCCATGATTCCAGTTATCAACACGCGAGTCATGTTTGAGGTCTCCTAATTTGCGCAAATTCTCTTTCAGCTACAGATAGTTCCTTGACGCTATTAATAGTTAACCAAGACTCGTCCGCGTGGAGCCTGTATGCCTTGAGAAGACGCTTTTTGGCAAGCTGTGGGAACACGATTTTCTCGATTGACCCGGTTTGAGGCAAGTAACTGAGAATTGACTTGTTGAAAATGTAAACGCCAATGCTTACCAAGGTGTTCTCCAGCAGGATTTTCTCGCGGAACCCCACGATGTCATCGCCCTCTAACTCCAAGATTCCAAACGGAGAACGCATAGGCGAAACCGCAATTGTCGCCACAGGCTTGTTCTTCAAGTGCTCCGCCTTCAAGCGCTCCAGATTCAAGTTTGTAATTTCGTCACCGTTCATAGCCAAGAAATTCTCATCCTTCACGAATCGGCTGACGGCTAGTCTGAAGCCTTCGCCTGTTTCGCCTTCCACTGTGTGTTCGCTGAAATCTATCTTCAATTCTTGGTTGTTTTCTTTGAGGTAATTGATTACCACGTCCTTTTGGTATGCTACGCCCAGCACAGCGTGCTTGAAGCCGTAGCTTTTGAGCCAATTCAAAATCCAGTAAATCAGGGGCTTACCCTGCAGGGGAACCATGCATTTGGGCATGTCTTCAGTGAGGGGACGCATCCGCAGCCCAGAACCGCCCACAAGAATTACGGCCGTTTCAATTTTCTGCAATACGATGTGCCTCGAAGGTTAAACTCCATACTAAAAGGACAAATATATAAGCGTTAAACGCCGTGCCTCTAACATAGTTTCGAGCTGCACACCATGAAAATCGCCATGATTCACACACCCATCCTTGGGCGAGGAGGAGGAGAACGGCAGATTCTCCGACTAGCCACAGAGCTTCAACATATGGGAAATGAAGTGGAGATTTTCGTTAGCGCCCTCAACGTTGAAAACAGCTACCCCGACATGCTGAAAAACCTGACGGTCCGCGTAATTCCACATCCTCTGGGAAAAAAGCTGCCCAGATGGCTGAAACCTCAAGCACAGGAAGCAACATCAAAACGGGGGAATACGCCTCAGAACGCTCGGAAGTCATTGCTACAAGAATACATGCGCCGAAACATGGGTCGACAATTCTACACTATCCCATACGATTTGCCTTCAATGATCAACATTGGAAGATGCATTCCCAAAAGTTTCGACGTTATAAACTGCCACAACTACCCTTCTGAGTGGGCAGCAGTTGCAGCCAAAAAGAGAATCAAAGTACCAGTTGTTTGGATGTGTAATGAGCCACCTTTCTGGTTTTTTGTTCCTGAACTCAGAAAGGGACTACGCAAGATCAACTGGCCCGTCTACAATCTGTTAGACAAGACATCAGTGAACTACATCGACGAAATCTTAGTGCTCTCCAACATCGCCGCAGGGTACGTACAGAAAGCATACAACCGCTCCGCAAACGTTGTAAGAACTGGCGTGGATGAGGAGCGTTTCCGGCAAGCTTCAGGAGCAAGAATCCGCGAAGAATACGGGTTGGAGAACGATTTTGTTTTGTTACAAGTAGGGAACATTGAGTTGAATAAACGTCAGGCAGACGCTGTTAAAGCGCTTAAGATTTTATGTGAGGGCGGGGCAAGGGTTAAGTTGATGTTTGATGGGGGAGGAAGAATAGACGAACTAGTTGGGCTTGTCGGAAAGTTGGGTTTGCAAGATAAGGTTATTTTCCGACGCAGTAACAGCGATGAGGAACTGGCCGAAGTATACGCTGCATGTGACGTGTTTCTTTTTCCAGCTCAAATAACCTGGGGGTTGGCTGTAGTTGAGGCGATGGCTGCGGCGAAAGCAGTAATTGTTAGCGATAGATGTGGGGCTTCTGAAATTATCCAGAATGGCGTAAACGGCATGGTTGTCGAACACAATGATCCAATGGGAATCGCAGATAGAGTCAAGTTTTTAATGGATGACGATTCCGCTCGTAGGAAATTGGGACAAAACGCCCGCGAATACGTCAAGAGTCATTTGTCGTGGGAAAAATACGCTCAGAAGATGCATGAAGCCCTCGAAAAAGCAATTATTGCACAGTCGAAGTGATTCTTTCGACAAGACGAATGAACTTTTTCTTGAACAGAGCGTCAGAGAACTGATCCGCGTAAACGATGTTTCTGTTTGCAATTTCTCCCCTGAGAGTTTCGTTCCCCATCAATGTCTCGATGAATTCTGCTGCTTCTGCGGGGGTTTCGTATGAGAACCCATAGTAACCTTGTTTTGCTTTGAGTATATCTTGCCATGGTCCTCCAGAGCGATACACGACTGGTACAAGACCTGCAGCCAAAGCTTCAACCACTACTATACCGAAATGCTCCGCTTTCATGGAATGCATGTAAACCTTAGACGTTCCGTACAATCTTAGTAATCGCTCAAATTGGATGTCTTTGAGCAATTCGACGTTTGTTAGGTTACGTTCGGATTTTATCGCGCAGAGTTTCTGGTAGTATTGTGAGGATTTTTCTCCCGAAAAGGAACCGATTACAGAAAACTCTACATCTCTAAGACGGCTGGCAACTTCAAGCACATATTCGTAATTCTTTTCTGGGGAATACCTGCCACATGATATGACTCGTTTTTCCTTCACTCCACCTTCTGACGCGTCGTTAAAGGCTTTAGTCTCCACTGGAGGAGTAATAATAACTACGGGACGGTTGACGTATTTTTTTATGGCTTTTTGACTGAAAGTGCTGTTCGTAGCCAATACCCCGCTTTTTAGGTACCGCTTAAAGAAGCGGTGCACAAGCCTGTAGGGGGTGATGTATAGGCGCCAGAAAATGGACGCGGAGTATTTGAGGTTAATGTCGATGTCCTCATATTCGGAAAAGGTGGGGTAATGAACGTAGTTTATCTCCGACGGAATGGGCAGCGTGTCGCCTTGGGAGTTGACAAGCAAATCCAGTTTGTACTTGCGCCTAACAGCAGGAATTAGCAAGGCGGCTAAGAGCGGCTTGTAAGCGTCGAAACCACGAAAATTCCGCTTCAAGAGAACTATTTCTTCATCGGGTTTCACTACGTCGCCCATCATCATATGAAGCGCCTTCCAGTTGGTTCTTGTCAAGGTAATGAGCGCGACTTGGTGGTTTGCTTCTTTGAGAGCCTCTATCATTTTGAGGCAAACTCTTTGAGCACCCCCTGGTTCTAAGGAACCTGATATGACCCCGACACGCATAACTTACACGACGACTTTGCTGATTTTGATTGTTATGCAAAGTTGGGAACGGCGATAATAAAGCTTGACTAAATCTGTCTTACAGAAGGATTTTTTAATCTATCCGTGTATGGTTTATCAAAATTGATAGAGGAGACAGAAGAACTGGCGATCAAAGCAGCAGACATGAAGATTGCCGTGTTCATGGACACTTACCTGCCTCTACATGAGACCAGAGACCCCGGCTTAATTCCTTTGGGCTTGAAGGAAATCGGCGTCGAATCGGAGCTTCTGACCCTACGCAAGAACATATTAGCAAACTACAAGACAAGTTTCCCGGTCCTCCAAACAACATGGGACGAGCTGACAAATGACGCATTCTGGGCAAAATACAATTCAGACGCAGTCGTAGCCTACACATGGATTAACAGCGCCTACACGCCTCTTGTGGAAAAAATTAAAGCAAGCGGGAAAAAGGTTATCCTCAAAGCAGACACCGACGGAAGAATCGGCTACCCCTTAGTTCCAGTTAGAATGAGAATTCCGCTGCTTGAGAACATCACCGTAGAAAACATAACTGGGCACGTGTTGTGGCAGCTGCCATTTAAGTCGCTGCACCACCGGTCAGCA
Source organism: Candidatus Bathyarchaeota archaeon (assembly GCA_017883615.1). Lineage (GTDB taxonomy): Archaea > Thermoproteota > Bathyarchaeia > Bathyarchaeales > Bathycorpusculaceae > JADGNF01. The sequence continues at coordinate 16,929 of JADGNF010000014.1, read as the reverse complement.
GGCACTGCAGCTGAAAGAATCAAGCAAATAGAGCTCAGCGACGGAGTCATCGTCGAAAGCCCTGACGCACTCGCCAACCTGAACTATTTTCTAGCAGCTTGGGGAAGAAAAGACCTCATTAAAAAAACACATTTCGTTCCCGATCCCGTTACGCCCGATGTTATGAACGCGGAAATTGGAAAGAAAGAAAATATTTTGGTTACGTTCGGAAGATGGGAAGCGTTGGCCCAGAAAAACACTAAAGTCATGGTTGAAAGCGTGGCACAATTCCTGGAAGAAAGAAAAGATTACACCGCAGTCATCTTTGGAAGCGGAGGCGCAATCGTCAAGAGCTTCGCCCAGAACATCCCCAAACCAATAGCTGACCGAATGACTCTCCTAGGATTTGTCGAACGCAGAAAAATCAAACAGATACTTTCAACCGCCAAAATATTCTACACACCATCTAGGTGGGAAAGCTTCGGAATCGCAGCAGCCGAATCTCTTTGCATGGGGTGCTCGCTAACGGCGGGTCCAGTTGAAAGCTTACGGTACCTCGCCATGCAAGGATTCTCAGGAACCATTGCATCAGATTTTACCGAGAACGCGTTTTCGGCTGCGCTAATAGAAGATTCCACAAAATGGGACCGAGGCTTCTATAAACCAGAGAAAACGGCGCAATTCTGGAGAACTACCCTCGACCGAAAAAACATAGCAGAAAACATAGCAGAAATAACACGTAAGCTTTTGGCTGCCTGAACCATAGGGAGCCCACTTTGAGTGCTTAGGGCAGAATTTTCATGGTTCGATCACGGCGTTTGGGCAAAATGTCATGCAGGTTCCTCAGATTGTAAACCCAAGCGGCAACGTTTATTTTTAGATCGGGCAAGGCGTCTTTTCCTGGTCTAAACGCGATTGGCAAGAAGTTTTTGCCGGTTTTTTGTTTTGTTATGAAGCAGCGCAGAAAAAGCGTCAACTCATAAGGAATCCGTCTTACGAGCCAGTTTGCCGAGTAGTTTAGTAGCATAAATCGTATGGTGTTTCTTCGGGCGATGTAGCGCGCAAACTCGGACGGAATTGCCTTGAGAGACGCGCCGCAATAATGGATAACTCTAACGGTTGAAACCTCAACTACTTTGAAGCCGCTTCTTTTTGCACGTACACAAAAATCGGATTCTTCTTCGTTGAAGGGAGAAAAACCAGGGTCTAAGAACCCGATTTTGTCGATGACTTCACGTTTTATTAAAAAGCAGGCGCCGGTAACAGTATCGACTTCGTAGATGTCGGGACGGTTGAGTCCATTTGGGTAAGGGTCTTCGCCACCACCCACATTTAATAGGTTACCCGTACTCTGGTGACGTCCGTCGGAAAAAATAAGTTGGCAACCAACCACGCCCGCCGTTGGAATAACGGACTGAGCGGTCTGCACCATTTTTGTAAGCCAATCCGTTTGAGTCATTTCCGTGTCGTTGTTAAGCAACAAAATATACTTTGGGCTGCCTTTTGCAAGGACGTAGGTCATGCCGATATTGTTGCCGACTGCAAAACCGCAGTTCGCATTTAGCTCTAAGACATCAACCGAAGAGAAATGTTCCTTCACCAAGGCGACGGATCCGTCTGAACTGCCATTATCAACAACTAAAGTCGAAAAGTTTGGATAATCAGTGCTACTCTTTATGGAGGTTAAACATTTTTCGAGGAAAACCTTCTTGTTCCAATTCAGGATGATGATTGAAACTGGCGGGTAATCCTCCACAGGTCTTCCTCTTACGCTCGACTTTAGAAAGAGATGCAGCGTCGGAAAATATTAGTTTTTGCCAAGCAGCACTTTTTTGATTAATGACGGAAATTATCTTTGCTGTTTTGGGCGTTGTTTTTTCCGAAAAATATGACTGATAGTTCACCGTTTTTTAATGCATCTTTCACTATATGAAAGTCGGATGCGGTAAATTTTTCGATTAAGGCTCTTCGAATCTCGCCGGTGTGCACTTCTATCATGTATAAATCGATTTTTCTAAGCAGTTCACCCGGAACCTGAAGAAGTAACGATTCGCTACCTTCACAGTCGATTTTGGCTACATCAGCGTGGCTTTTTTCGATAACTTTCGTGATGGACTCAGTTTTAATTGTCATCTCACGAGAACCATTAGATAGGGTACCAAAACCTAGATCTGCTTGTTCGTAATGTAACGTTTGGGTGCCGTCTTCGGCGCCGATTCCTGCTTCGTGGATTTCGGCGTTAACGTTGTTTAACCTGACGTTTTTCTGGATAAATTGATGGTGAGCTAATACTGGCTCGTAGACTATGACTTTTTTAGCACCCATAAAGGAGAAGAAAACTGCTGACTCGCCCTCGAAGCCACCAATATCCAAAACCACTTTTCCTTGGCAGTCACAGTCGTATTCGCCCTCGCCAAACTCGCGAACAGTGTAAAGGATACCCGCGGAGCCAACCAGCTCCATGTTGCCGCGTTTTACGTCGAAAACGTCTTTTTCCAGTTGTTCAATGTCATATTTTTGTCTAAGTTGAACGACCAAGCAGGCAATGAGCAACGAACCTATGAAGGTGAACTTGTCGGATTTGAGTCTAAAAATTTCCGCACTTGGTTGCTCTATAACGTAGTTTTTCAAAAGAGGGTAGTTGTCTCTAATATGCCTAAATTGTGGCCAAGTTAGTTTAAGTTTGCAGCCGTTTTGAAAAGTAACCCATATTGGGGTCTTTCTGAATTTCAAGAATACCACGCGGTAAGGCTGCTTCACGGTCTGGAACATTCGAGTTATGCCGCGTAGCGTGACCACAGATTCATCCCTTCCTAACAAGAGTAACACAAAAGCTATTTAATGATTATCAACGTTTAAGCCACAAACGCAAAAGCTGCCGTGGTCAAGAAATTTAGAGAACGAAAATGGCAAAACAATTTCTTTTGTCAAAGCACGCTTCGGTAAACATCCGCAAGCTGTTTAGCTATCTTGTTTGCCTCAAACCGCTCTAACACCCACTCCCTAGCGTTTCTGCCAAACGCCTTACAGGTTCGCTCATCTTCGATCAAAAGCTCTAACGCCGCCTTTAGCGAATTTGGATCGTTTTGGTTGACAAGAAGACCGGTGGACTTATCTTTGACTATTTCAGGGATCGAGCCGGTCCAGGTTGAAACGACGGGTTTTCCACATGCCATAGCTTCCACCAGCGAAAAACCGAATTGCTCCGCCCAATCCTTTGTTTCGACGCTTGGGAGGCAGAAAACGTCGGCTAAATTGTGGATTTTGGGCATCTGTGTGTAGGGGATGCCTCCAAGGAACGTGATTTTGTGACCGATTTTGTTGTCGTTTATGCGCTGTATAATTTGGGTTTTGACTTTTGTGTGTCCTGAACCTGCCACGAGAAGTTGGATGTTGTTGTGGGTTTTGAGCAGTATCGAGAAGGCGTCGAGGAGGTTGAATATTCCTTTTTCAGGTATTAGACGACCCACAAATAGGATGTTGAATGTGTTTTCAGGGATGCCGAAATGTTGCCGGACTGAGACGTCTTTTTGGGCAGGTTTGAATCTGTCGCAATCGACTCCTGCGGGTATGACGGATATTCGATTGGGTTCGACGCCCTCAAGAAGGAGGATTTCCTTGGCCTTTTCTGTCACCGCGACGAAGTGCGCGGCGTGGCTATTACAATATCGTTTTATTCTTGCGAAGGGTTGCCGTTCGTAGTTGAAGGGAAGGTTTTCCCATTCTGAGATGACCGTGGGAATCTTGGTTTTTACGGCTTGGAAGGTGTAGGGGTACCAGTTGTCGGCTGAGTGAAGAACGCGGACATCTCCAGCTAACACCTTGAGATTCAAAAAGTAATAATTATATGCTCTAAAATCGTACTTGGTAACCCGCGCCAAAACATGCAACAGATACCGAAATCTTCCTTTAGTTAATGAGCTCAGGTTATGACCTTTTCTGACTGAAAATCCGATTTCGGCAGGAACGTAATTGGCGTCATAAGAGGCGATGCCTACTGGTTGAAAACCGAAATTGCTTAGCTTTTCAAGGTACTGTCCTTCGTAGGGGTTCAGGCTTGGACCCCTCACAATTCCAACTCTATCCAAACCGATTCGTTCTCCTCAATGTACAGTCTGGTAAACGCAGTTCAGCTAAGAAGGTTTTTGGCTGTTCAGATACTGAAGTCATCAAGCCATATAACGCTGTCACTTTCTCATATTTCTTTTCGCATTCCAACAATTCCCAGCAGTGAGAGGTTTGCTGTTAAGAAGAAATTATATAACTGATAGGGGTATCACACTCAAACATGGCAACTGAGATTCATGATTAAACTTCGGTTAGATGTGGATTACGCATACCCTTCGAGGCAGAAGAGTTTCCTTTTCACAGCGCTAAATCTAAAAGGCGGCAAAAATTACTTGAAGAACTCGAAGATAATCGCAAAAATGATTAACGAATCCCCTCAGCCCGTGGTTGCTTATTGGTTTTTCACGCCGTACACAATCCCCGACGCCGAACTACTTGAGCTTCTGAACCCAGAAAGACACGAGGTCGCCCTGCATGTTGCAACAAACGCATACAAAGAATGGAAAAATCTGGAGCGAGTAACTAACCGAAAAGTGAGATTCTACACGGTCCACGGCACCGCACGATTGCCAGCAAGGTTGATTTGGAAACGAAAAATCTCCCAAGCCAAAGCTCCAATTCCCAACGGGTTTCCATTGAAGTCCTTCTACGACTACGCCACCATAGGGTTGGATGTCCTCTGCTACCGAGACCCGACGGCGCAAGCGGTCAGAATCGCCCAAAACCACATCGCAAAAGGCGAGGTTCTGCATGTGCACCCTGAATGGCTGCTCCAACGCGGAACCCTTAACCACCGCGGACCCTACTACAGCACGTTGAAAGCGCTTCTGGAAGTCGACAAAGAACTAGGCTTGCTGACCGTGCGGCGCAAGAAGAGAGTAATTCAAGTTGCTAGCTATCCTGAGCACTACGAGTATCTCCATGATTATGCTCCAACAGAGAAGTTCCTTAAGAAGGTGGAAGAAAGAGGTGCTGACATCTTCACCTTCGTCGAAAGGAAATGGTGTTGCCCAATACCTAACCCACCAAAGACGTGGCTGAAGTCTGAGGACAACGTCGCTCTACTGAATATTCCCCCTTATAATGAGTGGTGGAACAGCATCGGAAAAAAAACTCGCAATATGGTCCGCAAAGCAGAAAAAAGCGGCGTCAAAACCCAAGTTGCTGAACCCACTGAAGCGTTAGCTGAAGGCATATTGAAGATATACCATGAAACTCCAATCCGCCAGGGAAGGGCTTTTTCTCATTATGATTGGTCGATAGCAGCGGTTAAAAACATCGTTGCCACATCGAAAGACTCCACTTTCATCGGGTCTTACCTTGGGGAGGAACTTGTCGGGTTCATTCAGCTGGTTCAAGGCGACAACATAGTTGTGATGTCTCAGATTCTCTCCCTGCAGAGTCATTGGGACAAAGGCGTAAACAATGCGCTCGTGGCCAAAGCTGTAGAAGTCTGCGCCTCTAAAAATGCCTCATGGCTCATGTATGGCAGAATGGGTAATCATCCGTCTCTGGATAGCTTCAAGGAGAATAATGGCTTCTATAAATGCGCGCTGACACGGTACTACGTGCCCATAACTGGGAAGGGACGAATAGCAACCAAGTTGAGTCTGCACAAGGATGCCAAGGATGCATTGCCAGATTTCCTTAAAGGTCCGCTTGTTCCAGTCTTCAATTGGGTAAGCCGAACCAAAATGGAGCTTAAACTCAAACTCCGCAGATAACCTACAGACCCTTAAATTGGTTGAAGAGTTCCTCGCGGATATAGTATTTCTTAGCTTTGGAGTCCGAGAGTAGGGGCTGCATGATTTTTGGGTGGTTTTTGAATGTAACTTGGACGAGCCCGTCGGGGTACTTGTAACCAAGCGGCGCTTTGCGCAGGGGTTGGGCGGCGAGGTCCCAGAAAATCGTTTGGTCCCCATCGTTCATATGGCTTTCCAACGCATTAATGACTTGACCGAGATGATCAACATCGAACAGTTCTTTATGGTTGCGGATTTTCGCGATACAGTCTTGGGGGAACAGGGACCAGTAGCGGTAAATGGGTTTCGGAAGGTAGATGGCTCGGGAAAGCGGGTTACCGCAAACATTCGCGTAAGTCCACTGCACGCCTCTGCCAACGTAGCTAGCGAGCCTTTTTGGGTGTGTTAAACATTTGCGGACTTCAGAGCGTACAAATTTTTTGCTCACGCCCATTGACCAAGCGTCTCCGGTTGCTACGATGCTTGGTAGGTTTTTGGAGAAACGCAAGCGGTATTGTTCGGAGAACTTGAAGTCCTTCATGAGGTGAAAGAAAGGGAGGCTGAAGGTTTGGGCTTCGGGACACATTTGAGGCAACGCTTTCAGGAACTGCACGCTGTCTTCGTGAACAACCTCGTTAGCTTGAATGGAGAAAATGTAATCGCCGCTGCATTTGGCGCGCACCCAGTTAGTGACGTCTGCTAAAAGGGTGAAACGTTTCTCTTTGGGCCACTCCTGCTGAAAAACCTTCACTTTATTGTTCGACTCGGCAATCCGGTTTACAGCCTCGTAGGTTCCGTCCGTTGAGTACCCATCAGAAATGAGGAATTCATCGCAAACCGGCAAGGCAGAAGCAATTGCTTCCACGAATGGGTAACCGGGTTTAATGACGTCTTTCACAATCATGAAGCCGGAAATCATGTCCCATCAACCCACAATAAAAGCGCCCAGTTTATTAATTTAATTGGAAAAAACAGCTTCCAAAATTAAAGCAGGAGCGCAGCCAGAATCCGGTCAAGTTCTGCCCGGTTTTTTATTCCACGAAAAATAGCTTTACCGCTACTGTAAACACGAAACGACATACCCTCAAACGCCAACTCGAAAATTATGCCTGAGAGGTTGTTTTTGAGGGCGGCTTTTTTGAGGATGTGATCGAGCGCTTCCTGTTTTTTTTCGTACTTGAAGGTGACTATGATGTCGTTTTCTGCGCCGCATGTTCCTTCGATTCTTGCCACGTAATCTTGGACTGTTGACATTAAAACTGCTCCATTTCTTTGAGGACTTCGATGAAGCGGTCAATTTCTTCTTTGGTATTGTAGATATAGAAACTTGCGCGAGCGGAGGATTGTAGTTTGAAGATTTGATGAAGCGGTTGAGCGCAGTGGAATCCGCTTCGTACCATGATGCCATAGTTGTCCAGAAACAGCGCCACATCGTGTGAGGATAAACCTTCGACCCCAAACGGGATAATACCGCACTTCAAAGCTGGATTTGTGGTCCCGTAAAGCGCCAGTTTGGTGCAACAGTTCTGAAGTTTCTTCACTGCGTACTCGGTCAGTTCTTTTTCATGCTGGAAAACGTCCGCCATACCCAACCGCTGCAAGTATTTTATCGCTGCCGCTAACCCTACACCTCCAGCTATGTTGGGGGTTCCTGCTTCAAACTTCCACGGCGGGGCGTTCCAGCTTATTCCGCATCCCTCGCTTTGTGGACTGTAGGAAACTTCTTTGATCATTTCGCCACCCCCTTCAAATGGAGCCATCTTTTCGAGGAGAGCCTTTTTGCCGTAAAGGACGCCTATACCTGTAGGTCCCAACATCTTGTGGCCCGAAAACGCGAGGAAATCAGCGTCCAGATCTCTGACATCAATCGACATATGGGGAACAGATTGAGCACCGTCCACGAGCATAAGTGCACCGTGTTCGTGGGCGACTTTGGCTACACGTTTAACATCGTTGATTACGCCGCTGACGTTGCTAACTTGGCTCAGACAGGCAAGTTTCGTGTTTTTGGTGAATTTTCCTTCGAAATCTTTGTAGTCTAACGTGCCGTCGGAGTTGACATTTGCGTATTTAATCGTGAATCCTGTCAGTCTGGAGATTATTTCCCAAGGGACTATGTTACTGTGATGCTCCATAAGAGAAATCAGTACTTCATCGCCAGCCTTGAGATTTCGCAGTCCCCAAGAGTACGCGACAAGGTTAATGGCTTCTGTAGTTCCCCTAACAAAAACGACCTCGGCAGGTTCCTTGGCACCGATAAATTTGCCGATAGTTTCGCGGGCACCTTCGTGGAGTTCCGTGGCTTCTTGACTCAACGTGTGGACGGCGCGATGAACGTTGGCGTTGTGGTTCTCGTAGAAATCCTGTTCCGCATCGATTACTTGACGAGGCTTTTGAGTGGTGGCAGCGTTGTCAAAGTAGATGAGCGGGTAGCCGTTTACTTTCCGTTTGAAGATTGGAAAGTCATCGCGAATGGCTTGGGCGATAAACATCGTTACTTTTTCTCTTCCTCTGTCTTGAGCCTCTTGCTGAGCATCTTTGCAAGTTCTTCTTCTTCTAGCGCCTGCTTCTCCTCAAACGTGTGGTCTTTTGGCACCCAATCTGGGGCTGCACCTTTCTTTTCGAAGTAGACCCTGATTGCCCGTTTCAAAGCGCCTACTGCAAGGACTCCGCAGTGGAATTTTATGCTTGGTAACCCGCCTACTTCCTCGGTGACTTTCTTCCAGGTTATATCTTCCCACGCAGATTTGAGCGTTAAGCCTTTGACCATTTCTGTGACTATACTGCTGGTGGCTATGTTAGCGGCACATCCGTAGCTTTCGAAACTTGCTTTCTCAATGACATCTTGATCTGTGATTTTCAAGTAGAAAGTAACCATGTCTCCGCATGCAGGGTTGCCTGCAACGGCAACTACGGTTGCGTCCTCCATCTTGCCAAGATTTTTAGGGTGTTGAAATAGGTCTAAAACTTTTGGGTTGTAGGGTAAAGGTATACGTGACAAGTTTAGTCAACTCCTGTTGATCCAACTATGCCTCTGATGCGCTCAACTGAGCTAGGAATCGAATCCAAGACATAGTTAATATCTTCTTCTGTGTGGTAGCGGGTGACTTTCATGAGGATGCTTCCGTGAGCTTCGCTGAAGTGCCTGCCAATGGCAACGAGCACGTGGCTTGGCTGCAACAAGCGTCTTGAGCAGGCGCTGCCGCTGGATACGTAAACGCCTTTGAGGCTTAGCTCAATCGTGAGTGCTTCGCCTTCGCATCGTCGGAAGCTGATGTTGGCATTGTCGGGGCTGCGTTTGTCACCTTTTGTTCCGTTATACACGATATCGGTCATCGTCTGCAAAATGCCATTTACGAGTTTGTCTCGCATTCTACGCATTCGGGCGACATTTGCGTCAAAACTGTTGAAAGCGAGCTCTGACGCTTTCGTGAACCCGATGATTAGCGGGGTGTTTTCTATTCCTGGCCATAGTTTTTGGGTTCCGATGGGTCCTTCAATTATGCGTTCCACGTTAGTTCCTTCTCGGATGTAAAGTGCACCTGAACCGCGTGGACCCAAAATTTTGAAACTGCTAAGCGTTGCCATATCGACTTTGAGGTCTTGGACGTTGAAGGGGATTCTACCATAAGCGTCGGAAGCGTCGGTGTGGAATAAGGCTTTGGGGTTGCGGTCCTTCACGATGTCTATGGCTTCTTTGATGGGCTGGATGGTGCCGATTTCGTTATTCACCAAATGGATGCTGACCAATGCGGTTTCTTTGTCGACGGCTTCTTTTAGCTTCTCCAAGTCCAGCAGGCCTTCTTCTCTATTTACTGGAACTTTGGTGGTCGTGTAGCCCTGTTTCTTCATGAGGTCGGTTACATTGAGGATGTTGATGGGTTCTATTTCGCTGATGACTATCTTCTTGCCTTTTGTGGCGTTTGCGGCGGTTGCTCCCATGAGGGCGAGGTTGTTTGCCTCTGATTCGCCTGGAGTGAAGTTGATTTCTTCGAGGTTTTTAGCACCGATGGAATCCGCGATTTTCTTGCTGGACTCCATAATCGCGGTGAAGGCTTCCCAGCCGGGTTTGTGAGTCAATGTGGGGTTTCCGTAGGCTTTTTTGTTGTAATAGGGTATCATGGCGTCAATGACTTCTTGAGGCACCATGGTACTGTTTTCGTTGTCTAAGTAAACTTCGTGTTTGATGCCTTCATGAAGTTTAAGGAGCTCTTTTACGTTTTCAACCACACAAACCACGCTCACATAACTGAAAATAATAACAGCCTTATATCCTTAACATTGCGCGTTCAAGTAAAAAAACCTAACCGCAGCAGAACACCACCGACAATTGAAAAGATAACTAGTTGATTTCATGAACAAATTCAGTCATTTTAGCCAAAATTCTAAACAGCACACTACTAGAAAGCATTAATTCTCAAAAAATGTTGAGAGTATAAATAAGGGGCTATAGAAGAAAATCGCAAATCAGAGGCAAAGTAGTTTTTGGAATCAAAAGTTATCAATTTGCTTTTACAGAGCCGTATACAAAAGCATCAACACAAACACCGAAAAACGGTTAATTATGGGCTTCTGCGCCGGTTTCCTGCTTAGTACTGCTCAGCGGGTTCTTTTTGTCCCTGATGTTTCAGCCATTAAATCTCATGAATTTTCAGTCTGCAAGTGCACTAGAACTATAAACCCGCATAAACCTAGACAAACAACAAAAAACCCCGAACTATGGCGGATCCAAGTGAAAATTGCCGAACTCGCACTCCCCCATGAACTCAAAGAGCTTCTTATTCAAGGCGGAATCACCGAACTATTTCCACCGCAGGAAGAAGCCATACGTGCAGGAGCACTCGAATGCAAAAATCTGGTTCTCGCCAGCCCAACCGCTTCAGGAAAAACGTTGGTCGCGGAACTTTGCTGCCTCAAACACGTGCTGGAGAAAAACGGGAAAGCCATCTACCTCGCCCCGCTACGCGCTCTGGCAAGTGAAAAGTTCGACGACTTCCAACGCTTTGGCAAACTGCAAAAGCCAAACGGACAAAAAGTCAGCATTGGCGTCAGCACTGGCGACTTTGACAGCGGTGATCCTTGGCTTGGAAGATACGACATCATAGTAACCACTAATGAAAAAGCAGACAGCTTGCTGCGACATCGGGCGAAGTGGATTGATGAGGTTTCGCTAGTTGTCGCCGACGAAGTGCACCTGCTCAACGAGGCAGAACGTGGACCCACCCTTGAAGTGGTTTTGGCAAGGCTTATGCAAGTCAACCCATCAATTCAGGTACTTGCCCTGAGCGCGACTATGGGAAACGTTGACGAAATTGCTGCGTGGCTCAAAGCAGGATTCGTCATCACCGAATGGCGCCCAGTCATCCTCAAAGAAGGCGTGCTGCTCCATGATGAAATCCAATTCAAAGATGGCGACTCACGCAAAATCGAACGCAAAACCAACAACGACGCCGTTAACATGGCTCTAAATACCGTGAAGAATGGCGGACAAGCATTGGTTTTCGCGTCAACACGCAAAAACGCTGCAACTCTGGCGCGGAAAATCGCTGACGAAACCTCTGCTGTGCTTTCGAAGCCTGCCAAGCGGATGCTGGAGCAGGAAGCCGAAAAGGTAAGGTCCGCTGACGAGAAAACCCAGCTAAGTGAATCTCTCGCTGAACTTGTGAAATGCGGCGCTGCGTTCCACCATGCGGGTTTGGCTGGTGCTCACCGCAAAATAATCGAAGACCTGTTTCGCCAAGGCAGAATTAAGGTGCTTACGGCAACGCCGACGCTGGCTTTTGGCATGAATCTTCCTGCTCGCGTAGTTATCGTGCAGGATTATCGCCGCTACGAAGCGGGATACGGCTACTACCCCATAAGCGTTCTCGAATACAAACAGATGGCTGGGCGCGCAGGAAGACCAAAATATGACAAAAACGGCGAATCCATCCTCATCGCCAAAAACGCTGACGAAGCCGACTACCTCATGGAAAACTTTATCCTCGCCCGACCCGAACGCATCTGGTCAAGGCTGGCTGTGGAGAAAATTCTGCGCGGACACGTTCTGGCAACGGTGGCTTCAGATTTTGCACATTCAGAAGGGGGCGTGGTCGAGTTTTTCGCCAAAACCTTTTACGCCCATCAGTACGACGTGAAAGCCATCAAAGCCGTCATCGGTAAGATACTCAAGTACCTCTATGACCAGCAGTTGCTGTATTTGGATAAGCAGAACTTGTGCGCTACAAAACTTGGCAAACGCACCAGCGAACTCTACATCGACCCCGTTTCAAGCGTGACGATTCGCGACGCCTTCAAACAGAAACCGCCTCAGGTTACCGAACTAAGCCTGCTGCACCTCATAACACACACACCCGACATGGGACCAGTCATGCGTCCCTATGGCGAAGAAATCGAAGTCCTCGCCGTCAAAATGGAGCAGCACCGAGAAGAATTCTTTGTTGCGCCGCCTAACGAGTGGGAAGACCATGTGGAATTCGAAGAGTATCTGGGCGAAGTGAAAACCGCGCTGATTTTGAACGCTTGGATTGAGGAAACCAGCGAAGAGCAGATGATGGAGAAGTTCAGGGTGCAGCCGGGAGATTTGTACCGGATTGTTGAGAACGGAAAATGGCTCCTTCATGCTGCCCAAGAACTCGCCGAGTTGGAACATGAAAAAGAACTCTTGCCCTTAATCACCCAACTGAACGAGCGCGTCTCCAAAGGCATCAAAAAAGAACTCATGCCACTCGTCAAACTGGAAGGTGTGGGACGCACCCGCGGCAGAATCCTCTTCAACGCCGGCTACCACACCATCGAAGACGTCCGAAAGGCATTACTCGAAGACATAACCGCCCTACCCACGTTTGGACCTCGCTTAGCCAAGAAAATTAAGGAGCAAGTCGGCGGATTCGTCAAAAAAGAACAATGGGAACAGCTAGGCAAAGAAGACGAGTGGAAGCAAAAAGCGCTCTCGGACTTTTAGCTTTTTGCGAACGCTTCCGCTTGCTTAACCGCCGTACCCAAATAGCTTTTCGGGTTTAACGCCGCGTCGATTCCTTCGCAGCCAAGCGTATTGTGAACTAACGGGTCTGCAAGGAGAATTTCCCGGAAGGGCTTCTTTTCAGCTTCGCTTACGATTGTGAGTTTGCGGAGGAGTTCGTGGGCGTCTTGCCTGTTCACGCCTTTGCGGGCGAGTGCCATCATGACGGATTCTGACATGCATCTGCCCTGTGTTAATCCGACGTTTTTCAGCATTTGAGCCTCGTCAACGCGCAAGTTAGCAACAATGTTGTTCATCAGGCTTAGGATGTAGTCGGTGAGAATGCAGGCTTCGGGGAGCAGGAACCGCTCGGCTGAGGATTGGGTTAAGTCGCGTTCATGCCAAGTCGTCACGTCCTCCAGCGCTGGAGCCGTTAAACTTCGGATTATCCGAGACAAGCCACAGACTCGTTCGCATGTTTCCGGGTTCCGCTTATGAGGCATCGTGCTGCTGCCCACTTGATGTTCCACCTCAAACGACTCAAACATCTCGGCAATTTCAGGCCGGCTTAATTCCCGTATTTCTGTCGCAAAATTATCCAAAGACGCCGCAACCAGAGCCAAATCACAGATGAACTCGGCGTAGCGGTCCCGCTGCACAATCTGGGTCGAAATTTCTGCCGCTTTGATCGATAGTCGTTTCATGACGAGTTCCTGTATGCGTTCGGCGTTTTCGCCAAGGCTAGCTTGGGTGCCAACAGCGCCGCTGACCTTACCCACCACGACGCGTTCTCGGCACTCTTTGAGCCGCTGGATGTGGCGGTCGACTTCGCGTCCCCAAACCGCAAACTTGAAACCCAAAGTAATCGGCAAAGCGTGCTGCCCATGGGTTCTGCCCATCATAACGGTTTCTTTGTATTTGCCTGCTTTCTGCTGCAGAACAGCTCTCAGCGTCATGAGCCTGCTTTCGAGAACGTCTAACGCGTCTTTCAGCTGCAATGCGTTAGCGGTATCCACGATGTCGTAGCTTGTTGCGCCCAGATGCACGTATGCGCCGCTTGCGCCGCACTGTTCCGACAAAGCCCGAACCAGCGAAGCAATATCGTGTTTGATGTCTTTCTCGATGGCTTTTACGCGTTCTATCTTCACGTATTTGGTCGATGCCAGATCTACGATTTTCTGGGCGTCCTTTTTGGGGATGTCGCCGACTTCGGCGTGTGCCCAAGCCAAAGCGGCTTCTACATCTAGTAGTTTTTGGACGCGTGCTTCTTCTTGGAAGATGCTGAGCATTTCTGGGGTTCCGTATCTTCCCGTGTCTATGGGTAAAATGGGCAAGTGCAAATCTCCTTTGCTGACTGTTACGCGTGTTAAAGATTAATGTTTTACCAAACTGTATAGTGAACAATATTGAAATGGAGTATGGTTTAACATGCGGACTACGGTTGCGGTTTTGGATAAATGTGGCGAAAACGCGGTTTCCGCGGTTGTCTCTGCGCTGGCTAAAAGTTCCCTTGAGGGCAATGCCCATTTTGAGTTAGCGACTTCTACGAAAAGTGTGGGAGTGAAAAACGTTCAATCCTTCAGCGAACAAAAAATAAAAGCAGCCGCAGCAGCAGGTTCTGCTTCGACGGCGACTTTACCACGTGACGTGCAGATGTTGAAGATGCAGGATGCAACAGTCGCATTTGAAGGCAGAATCTACTCGTCAACGCCAAAAGGCACCGCCTCCGATGTGGCTTTCGGCAAAATTCAGGGTGACTATGAGAAAGCAGCCTCAGCGTTCCTTGGGGACGTTGAAGGAGACTTTGCACTTATTATAGTTGAGGGCAACCAAATTTTGGCAGTAAGGGATCTAGTCGGGGTTCAGCCATTGTACTTCGGCGAAACCCAAACCATAGCGGCAATAGCAACGAACCGCAAAACTCTCTGGAAACTAGGTGTACCTGAACCCAAATCATTTCCTCCTGGACATTTAGGAATCGTCACGAAAGAAGGCTTCAAATTCAAACCTGTCCGAACTCTGGAGTTTTGTGAGCCAAGGCAAATCAGCATGGAGGAAGCCGCAAAGAAGCTGCAGAAACTGTTAGAACAATCCATCAAACAGCGGATTTTTGGGCTGAAAGAAGTCGCAGTCGCTTTTTCTGGCGGCTTAGATAGCAGCGTTGTTGCCTGTTTAGCGTCAAGATGTGGCGGGGAGGTTCATCTGATTCATGTGAGTTTGGAGGGTCAGCTTGAAACAGACGAAGCCCGCAAGGCCGCTGAGCTGCTTGGATTACCGTTGCAGGTTCATCTCTTCGAGGAGGCAGACCTGGAAATGGTTATTCCAAAAGTTGTTGACCTGATCGAGGAATCAGACCCCATCAAAGCCAGTGTTGGTGTGCCATTTTTCTGGAACGCTCAGAAAGCTGCAGCGGCGGGTTACAAGGTGTTACTTGCGGGGCAGGGTGCGGATGAGCTGTTTGGAGGCTACCAACGCTACGTAACCGAGTACCTCGCCAAGGGTGAGGAAGCAGTGAGGAAAACTATGTTTCAGGATGTCGCTGTGATTCATGAAAGCAACATCGAACGAGACGAGAAGATTTGTGACTTTTACGATGTAGAGTTACGTTTGCCTTTCGCGTCCTATGAAATCGCCGAGTTCGCTATGAGCCTGCCAACAGAGCTGAAGTTTGAGAGAAAAGCGGATTCGCTGCGAAAGCTGGTCCTGCGCAAGGTAGCAGCAAACCTCCAATTACCCCCTGACATTGCCCAAAAGCCAAAGAAAGCTGTTCAATACAGTACTGGAGTAAGCAGCTCCCTTAAGAAACTGGCTAAAAAGAAGAACCTTACATTGGGCGAATACATAGATCGAATATTTCAAAAAGCAAAAAGCAAAGATTGTTGAAGAGAATTAATAAAAAAGAAAGGGCCCAGTTAACCGCTTCGGTTAGAAGCGCTAACGGACTTGGCAATAGGTTGATGCCGACTGTCTACTCAATTACTTGAATTGCGCCTTGTGGGCATTGTGCTTCGCATGCTCTGCAAACTAGGCATTCGTCAGGTTTGGTTGGGGTGGATTTGCCATTTTTCATTTCGTATTCGCTGATTGGACATGTGTTAACGCAGGTTTCGCATCCGTTGCATTTTGCTTGGTCCACTATTATTTTTACCATATTCATACCTCTATGAATTTTAGAGAATCCAAAAAAGGGAAATAAAAGGATTTAGGTGGACTATCTTGTTTCTCCACGGAGTCTTAGCAGAAGTCCGTCTATAGCAGTCTCAGCCTTTGTTTTGCGCCGCTCTATGTCGGTTAACTGCTTCTTGTAGTTGTCAAGAGGGATTTCTCCTGCTTCGTGGCGTACTTCAATGTTTTGCAGGCTCAATTCGGCTTCGTTGAGTTCTACTTCTGCAGCTTCGATCTGCCTCACGACATCGGAGTAGCTGCCGCCCGCACTTCGAAGTATCGCTTTAAGCTGAGCGATTTTCTGCGAGAGAGTTTCCAGACGGAGCTCGAATGTTTTACGTTGGACTTTGTATCGGCGTCTTGGGATTCGTCCGTGTTGAGCGCGAGCGTCAAGGGCTCTTAATTCTTGGCTTACCTTACGTTTTTCTTCGTACGCTTCAACGAAATCTTTGATATGTTCAGAATTCAGGGTTACGCCAGGTGCAACTTTAACTACCGCCATTGCGGGGGCTGCTGTTGGCTTAGCTTTGGGTCTCTTCCAGATAGCGAGAACCACGACACCTACGATAGCTACTGCCCACATCCAAGATGTTGGTCGGAATGCTATCCATAACGCGTTATAATCAAAGGTGACAGGTACGACGTCGTCAGCTGGGATAACGCTGTCGACATAACTTACGCCCTGCTTCTTTATTGTTAGCGATTCTTGAAAGGCGTTTCGATTCAGGTCAGAAGTAACGCCAATCTCAGAAAGTGTAGGGCTTTTGAGGGTTGCACCTTCAGGAGGAGTTATTGTCACTGAAGCTGAATCGATGAAATAATTGAAGTAAGCGAATAGATCAAGGTTAAAGATGTATTGGGTAAATTGACCGTGGGAAATGCTTGGCAGGGAATAATCGAGTGTCAATACAGTTGATTGCTTTGAAAGCATCGTTAGTGCCAAAGTAACGTTTTGCACAAGCACAAGGCTGTTACTTTGCTGAACTGAGGTGGACAAGATGCTGCCAAACTGAT
>JADGNF010000074.1 GCA_017883615.1 Candidatus Bathyarchaeota archaeon | reverse complement strand
TTTTTGTCCCAAGATATCGCAATATATTAGCTCAATTAGTGCGCTCGTGTCTATGGCTAATTTTCCTTTCAAGTCTTTCATCGTCAATCTTCCGTTCCGACTCTAATTCTTTGATCGCATCTTTAACTCCTAAGATTGGGCTGCATGCTTCTTCCAGCAAACGAGGGTTTTTTTCCCGTTGATCCACCAAGAAACGAAGGGCGTCATTTAGGTCAACTCGGCGCCCCGTCTTGATTTGGAGTTCGGATGCGACCTTTAAGAGTTTTTCCTTGACGTCCTCAGTTACCGATATTGTTGTCATAGTGGTCACAATAGCTATAGCAGCTATAGTATGTACATCTAGCTATATCAGCAAGAATTTATGGTTCAGCTGGTTCGGTATGATTGCCGCGTTCCAGGCGCGGATTGTACATACGTTTGTATATGCACAATGTATATGCAACCCCTACCCCCCTCCCAGCGTTGCACGCACACACCCAACAGGTTGTTGAATAAGCCCACCTTTCCACTTCTAACAAAAACCCAAAAACCAACCCAAACCAAAAAACCACCCCAAAACACAACCCGCGAGAAGTAGTATTTTGCAAAAACACCCACTACTACTATCAAAAAGAAAACAAAAGCCCCACAACCCACGGAACCAACAAAAACAAACAGACACAACCCTGTCCGCAAACATTAAATCCGCCTCAACAATTCAGTTATTCGTAGAGAAGGTAATTTTTGTGCCAGAACTAAAATTTGACGGAACCGCCACTTGGAAAAGCGGAACCGAATGCGACCTAACCGTGAATGGAAAACACATAGCAACAGTCAGCCCCCCACCGTCTTTTGGAGGCAAAGCAGGATACTGCGTCCCCGAAGACATATTCGCCGCCGCACTCGCCTCATGCATAAACACGTTGTATCTGCTTATTGCAAAGAATTCCCAACTGGGACTGAAAAGCTTAGCAACAACAGCCACCGTAACAATGAACGTTGAAGGCATGGAAAAACTAATTTTCACAAACGTGCACTTCAACATGGCAGTTGGCCTAGAAACAGACAACGACCACGAACGCAAGAAAGCCCAGAAAGTCTACGAGATGGCGCAGAAGATCTGCCCAATTAGACAATCGTGGGGCGAAGCTGTACCGATCAGTTTCGAGCTTATCTTCAAATAAGCAACGATCGTCGTATTCTTTAGTTTCCCTTTTCATTTTCTATTTTTAAATATCGAAAAACAAATTAGCTCAATATTCCGAATGAATGCCTGATGAAGCGATGAAAACCGCCTCCCACAAAATTCCCCCTTACAAAGGTAGAAACATCGGCATTGTGATCTTGGTGGCAGCTCAAGTTCTGGTCGGTTTCATTCACGTTGTCTTCGGCTTCTGGATGCTTTCTGCACCGCACACGGGACCCTTTGCTGGCATTCTGGGTTCCTCGTCGGGTCCCGATATCTACAGCGTCTACACCATTATCTTCAGCTTGCTGACGCTGCTTTTCGCGGCGGGAATATGGCTGCCGAAAAGCTGGGGCTGGGTCGGCACGGTCGCCGTAGCCGTTTTCGTAATAATTGCGGATTCGCTAACATTACTGGATTTGCCAAGCGTGCCCGGAATTCCGAAGTTTGCGGGTTTCGGAGAAATAACATACAGTGTCCTCCTCCTTCTTTATCTGAGTCAACGACACATCAGAATCAGGTATAGAATCGGCAATGCCTAACAAGAGCATGAGACTAACTGGCTTTTCTTGAGTATCTCAACAGCTCACTCGCATCCCAAGTGGGAAAACCCGAATAATACTTGCTGAAGTACCCAAAAACCGGCATATCCTTCTCCAAAAGAGCTTCAAGTTTTTCAGCCCACGCCTTAATCTGCTCCGACCGGTCAGTTTCAGTTTTTCCCAAGGTTCCAGTTACCGTTTTGCGGTCGCCTTCCCAACGGACATACAGGAAATCCGCAGTTACCTCTTCTGCGAGGGGCATTTTGGCAGCGTCGACCCAAGCCAAAGCAACATTATGTTCTTTCAAAAGCGCGTACAAGTCAGCACTAAGCAAAGATTTGTTCCGCACTTCCACCGCATACCGGTAACCCTTAGGAAGAATCGCCAAGTAATCTTTCAACAGCGAAAAATGCTCTTGCCGAAACATCGGGGGAAACTGAAGCAGCTGCACCCCGAGCTTTTCTTCCAACAGGCTGATTCGTTCGAGGAAGACGCGGGTTTCTTCTTGGGCGTCCTTGAGCATTTTTATATGAGTTATTTTCTGCGGAAACTTTAGCGAGAAAAGAAAGCCGTCAGGCGTTTGCTGTTTCCATTCGATGACTGTTTCGCTCCGCGGAATCCGATAAAACGTACTGTCCACTTCAACAGTATCAAGAAGCTTAGAATAATAAGACAGAAAATCCTCAGATCCCAAACCCTTAGGGTAGAAGTTTGGCTTCCAGAAGCTATAGCTCCAGCCCATAGTGCCAACATGAAGGTTCCCGCTTACTGGCTTGGTTTTAGCATCAACCAATTGTTTTTACCCGCCTTCCGCAAGGGCACCAACACATAACGCCCTTTCAACTTTTCACCATCCAAAATGACCTCAACCATCTTATCATCCCACACCTTCGTCACATACGTCCCCTTATCCCAGATGATTACTTGCCCAGCGCCGTATTGACCTTGGGGAATTTTACCCGCGAAGTTCGCGTATTCAAGGGGGTGATCTTCAACCTGAACTGCCAAACGTTTGTCCTCGGGGGTTTCAGGGATGCCTTTGGGTACCGCCCAGCTTTTCAGCACGCCATCGCGTTCCAGACGGAAATCAAAGTGCAATCTACGGGCGTGGTGCTCTTGGACAACGAAGATATTTTCTTTGCTTCCACTTTTGGGGGCTTCTTTCTGGGCAGGGGGCTCTTGCGTTTGGGCAAAATGCCTCTTAGCCGCATACTCGTTAAGCGGTGCCTCTCCTCCCAACTGGTCGGTAGTGCAGTCTTTGGGCTCCTTGTCATTTCTGAGCCGCACAAACCTCGGCATACGCAACCGCATATCCTTAGTAACCACCTGATAAGCTACTTCACAAACAAACTTAGGTTTAAGCCAAGTCAACTTCTCTGCAACGTCCGCCTTAAACGGCTCATTGACGGTTTCTATCTTACGAAATTCGGATAACATGGTGTCAAGGGTCTCATCAGAGAAGCCCGTGCCCACTTTACCCACAAAAACCGCCTTCCCATCAGCACCATAAAGCCCCAACACCAAAGCCCCAAACGTACTCTTCCTCGCACCCGTACCCAATGTATACCCGAAAACCACGCAGTCACAACTGAGAAGCTTCTTAATTTTCAGCCAACTACCACTTCTAAGCCCAGGTTCATACTGGCTATTTTTCTTTTTCGCCATAACGCCTTCAAGCCCCTTCTGCAAAATTGCCTCATAATACGATTCTCCTTTACCATCAACATAATCCGCCAACAAAACATGCTTGCCTTCCTGAACGGCGCTTTGGAGGATTTTTTTCCTCTCCATAAGAGGCAAATCAAGGAGGGGTTTTCCGTCTTTCTCCAAAATGTCAAACACGACGTAAGCTGCAGGTAACCGTTTAGTTTGCTGTTCAATCTCGGTTGGCGATGTTGCTTTGCCACGTTCCAGCAGCGCCTGAAAATCCACTTTGCCCCCATTTAAGATGATTATTTCCCCGTCCAAAACCACATCATGCGCTTGCCGCTTAAGTTCCCCCAACTCGGGAAAGTTATCCAGCAGCTCCTTTTGGTTGCGACTGCGCAGGCTCAACTCCGAGTCAACGTAGGCTAAAGCTCGGAAGCCGTCCCACTTCACCTCAAAAATCCAGTCCGGATCCGTGAAGGCTGCTTTTGCTTCTTTGGCAAGCATAGGCTTGTAGCGGTGGCGGGGGGTCATTTCTTTTCCAGCTGCTTTAGCGTCTCCTGCAACGCTGCCATTAAGCCTTTAACTTCTTCTTTAGGCGGCTTTTCAACCGTAATGGTTTCCCCTTTGAGCTTCTTTTTGATAAGTTCCTCAACTTTTGCCCGGTAAGTATCCTTGTATTCGGATATGTCAAATTCCCCGGAGAGGTCTTTGATGATTTTCTTGGCGAGCTCCAACTCATTTTTCTCCGGAGTCTTGAGCTCTTTGAGCTCCTCAAAGCCACCTGGATCCACAACATCGTAACCGTACCTCATCGTGGTAAGCACCAACGCGCCCTTGTAAGCATGAACCAACACGGGATACTCCTTAGTCCGCAAAGTAATCCTTCCAACTCCAGCTTTACCGATGGACTCCAACGCCTGCAGCAACAAGCCATATGCATCGTTGCTTTTGTCAGGCATCAAAGCATAACTGCTGTAGAAGTAAACGGGATCCACGCTCAGATAATCGATGAATTTGTCAATACGAATACGCTTATCCGACTCAGGCTTAACAGCGTCCAATTCTTCCTTGTTAAAAACGACGTACTGGTTCTTGCTGACTTCATAGCCCTTCACCACCTCAGGCCACGGCACAACCTTGTTGTCTTTCGTGCAAACCTTCTCATACCGAAGAGGCGCATTATCGGGTTTGTGCAGAAAATGAAAAGTCACACCGCGATCATAAATCATGGGATAAAGCTTGATCGGAACGTTGATTAAACCAATGGCCACGCTCCCGGTCCACATCGGTCGCCTGGAAGGTTTTCGCTTTAGATTCGCGGCTTCCTCTGCTTTATCAACTGGCTTTTCCTCTTGGACAATTTCCTGTTTTCGGGTTTTTCGCGGTTTTTTCTCCAATTATTTTACCTCCAGTTTTTGGCGGTTCTCAAAAATATTCTTCCACGGCT
The DNA here is from genome assembly GCA_017883615.1 of Candidatus Bathyarchaeota archaeon. Taxonomy (GTDB): domain Archaea; phylum Thermoproteota; class Bathyarchaeia; order Bathyarchaeales; family Bathycorpusculaceae; genus JADGNF01. The sequence continues at coordinate 11,994 of JADGNF010000074.1, read as the reverse complement.
CTTTTTGCAACCGCGGAACACTTTGAATAGTGAATTCGGATGGCTTTATCTCTTTCTTGAGATCGCTCCACTCGATAGGCGCGGAAACAGTCGCCTCAGGCGTCGCTCTCAGACCATAGGGGCAAACCATAGTTCTGCCATGACTGTTCTGAGTATAATCCACGAAAACTTTGCCCGGCGTCTTGGTGTCTTTAAACTCCGAAACAACGACGGCGGATTCCTTCATAAGCTGCTGACCCACACCATGGACAAAATCCCTCGTTTCCCTAAACGAATACTCCTTCACCACAGGAACCAAAACATGAAGCCCCTTCTTGCCCGACGTCTTCACATACGACTTGAACCCAAATCGATCCAGCTTCTCTTTCACCAAAAGCGCCACCTCCTTGGCGTCATCAAACGTGCAGGGCGGTTCAGGATCCACGTCGAAGAAAGCGAAGTCGGGCCTCTCGCGTTCCGGTACTCGAGACAGAGGCATATGGATTTCGACTGCCGCCAAATTCGCTAGCCAAATCAAAGTATCCAAATCGTTGCATATGATGTAGTGTACATCGCGCTTCGCCGAATGCGAGTACAACGTGACGGTTTTTACCCAGTCAGGAATGCCTTGAGGGGCATCTTTGGCGTAAAAACCTTCCTTATCAACGCCCTCAGGGTACCGAGTCAAAACCAACGGTCGATCTTTGAGAAACGGCAGCATTCTTGGGGCAGCTTTAATGTAGTATTCTATGAACTGAGCTTTAGTGACTTTCACCTTAGGAAAAAGAATTTTGTCAAGGTTGCTAAAGTTGACTTTGGTGAGTTTCTGAGTCATGTCAAGCCCCAAAAAAGCAGATGTACAACTAAAATGAAGATGTTGCGGGGTGATTTAAACTGCACTACCCGCGCCTAAATCGAATAACTGCATAATTAACCGCATCGCGGGCAGAACTGATTTCAAACGTGCAACAAAATCTTTACACTCTAAACAAGCTCAGTTAGCCCTTTACCAATTCAATCCATATGAAGGCGCCTCATCTTATCTTGCCGCGCAAACGATCATGATATAAATAGAGGGGAGAGCTCTCGCAGAGAGTAACAGACCCCTAAACGAAATAAAAAATCAAGCATCAATGTTCGCAGTCTGAAGCGATTCAATGCCAAAAGAACAGAAATAGTGTGGATTCATCGGCTGCCTCCGACCAAAAGAATGAGGAAAACCGCAGAGGGATAAAGGGCAGGTCACAAAGTAGGTCAGCTATCCCCTAAACCAATCGAACTTCGCCTTTAAATAAGGGGGGGTATAGAACAAAAATCGCAACAGGTCTCACCCATTTTATCATAAGAAATGGAAAAACCCCAAAGAAAAAGGGTAAAAGAATATATCTCCACACCTGCCATCTACGCTTCACCTATACAGGCGCAAACCATGATGGACTTAACCGGCAAAATCCAGAAACTCAAAAAAGAGAAAAAAGCCATCATACTCGCACACAATTACCAGCGAGCAGAAATCCAAGACATAGCGGACTACATAGGCGACAGCATCGAACTCAGCCGCAAAGCTATGCAAGAAAAAGAAGCGGAAATCATAGTTTTTTGCGCTGTAGACTTTATGGCGGAATCTGCAGCCATCCTCAACCCCACAAAAAAAGTTCTCCTCCCAACGCTTGGCGCACGATGCCCCATGGCACAGATGCTAACAATTGACGAAATCCGACGCTCAAAAACCCTACACCCAAAAGCGCCAGTCATCCTGTACGTTAACACACTTGCCGAATCCAAAGCAGAATGCGACGTATGCTGCACAAGCGCCAACGCCGTCGAAGTCATAAACAGCCTCGACGCACAAACCGTGCTTTTTGGACCAGACCGAAACTTAGCCGAATACGTAGCAGAAAAAACAGGCAAAACCATAATCCCCCTGCCCGAATGGGGATTCTGCCCAACGCACCTGCTCTTCCAGCCCGAAGATGTAATCGTGCTCAAGCAGCAGCACCCCCAAGCTGTCGTGATGGTTCATCCGGAATGCAGTGGAGAAATGCGCAAAGTCGCAGACTTCGTTGGCAGCACCAGCAAGATGTGTCACTACGCGAAAGATGTAGACGCAAAGGAATTCATAGTCGGGACAGAAGAGGGAATCTTGCACCGTTTACGCAAAGAGAACCCCAACAAAAAGTTTTACACAGCCTACGAGGGCGCAGTTTGCCCAAACATGAAACTTACAACTTTGGATAGGCTTTATGCTTCGCTAAAGGAAGAAAAACACTTAGTGAAGGTACCTGAAAACGTGGCTGTGAAAGCTCGAGCGGCACTGGAACGCATGATTCAAGTTAACTAAACCGTGACGATTACGGTTTTGAGAATTTTTACCCCTCTTTTCGTGGCGAGCTCATCACTTAAATGCCGCAAGTCAGCCGCTTTGCCCTTCACAGCAATGGCTTCTAGGCAGTCGCGTTCGCCGATGTGAATGTGAAGCGTTGAAGTTACAAGGTTGCTGTGGTGGTGTTGGGCTTCGGTTAGTTCGCTTTCGAGTCCATGGATGTCGTGGTCGTAAACCATGAGAATTACGCCTGTTTGCTCTGTGTTGGCTTCTTGCTGCAGCCATTTGCGTTCGGAAACGAATAGGCGAACTGAGTCTTGGACGGCTTTACTGCGGCTTTCGTAGCCCATTTTGGTGAGGATTTCATCAAAGTCTTTGAGGAGTTCAGGTGGAAATGTTACGCCGACGCGTGTGACTTTTGTCATGGTTATCGGTATGGATTGGTTGTTTTGTACCTAAAAGCTTTTATAAATTCAGTAGCACGTTTGTAAAACTTAGTGTTACTGGAGGAACGGAATACATATGCCAGACGGACTCCTAATCCCCATAAACCCCACAACACACTTAACATTCCAGATAACCCATACCTTTCCACCCTTGTCGCTGGACTTCTGGGCGTGGGAATCGTACTGTTTGCAAGTTTCGCTTTCGGCGCGGTTTTGAGACAGAACGAGAAACTAAATCCGCAAACAAAATCTAGTCGTTGTCTCTATTGCGACTTTTCTTATATACCCCCTCTATTTATACTCTGAATGCTCATTCTGGAATGTACCGGGCTGCACTCATATGCAATGCGGCAGGGATAGATTGGGATTTGTGCATTTTTTGGGCCGTTTTTTAGGCGTGTGCATCAGCATTCTTGGTTCTCCAGAATTCGACCTGTAACAGGCCTTTTCTAATTGCTCTGGAACGTATCTTTTGCCCTGCTCCCAACCTTAAGCAACTCAAAGGAAGACTGAAATTAAAAGAGCCGTCAGTTGTCAAAAAGGTTCTCTTTGAGGATGGAGAGAGTTTTTTAGCCACGCCAATCCATAGAAAGTGAACCGCATGACTGATTTGGAAATCGCCAAAAGCGAACTCTACGAAGAAAACCTAACCCTCGCAATCGTCAAACACGGCGCACTGCTTTACTCCACCAAGAGTCACGGTATCAGCGGTTTTTTGGAAGCCATCGAGAAGTGCAAAGAGAACCTGCAGGGCGCTTCGTTGGCGGTTCGGGTGGTGGGAAAAGCCGTTGCGCTCCTGTGCGTATACGCCAAAATAAACGAAGTCTACGCTTCAGTCATGAGCCGTAAAGCTCAAGTCGTCTTTAAGCAAAACAAAATCAGCTGCCACTGGAACGAACTCGTCGAAAACGTTTTCGATACGGACAAAACTGGCATGTTCGCTTTCGAGAAAGCAGCAGCCCGAATTTCTGAGCCGCACAAAGCCTACAAAGACTTCAAAACAATGCTCGCGAGTTTCAAAGCGACAAAATCTTAGCGCGAACGGTTTATATCTGTGCGTAAACAGAATTTGATTGGAGAATATTTATGGTCAATGAGCCTTTTCACTTGACAGACGCGAATTTTGAAGAAACCGTTAACAAAAACACGCTTATTCTGGTTGATTTTTGGGCTGGATGGTGTGGACCTTGCAGAGCTTTAGCGCCAACTATTGAAGAATTAGCTAGAGATCTTGCTGGAAAAGTCCTTATTGCGAAACTAGATGTAGATGCAAATCCGCAGACGGCTGAGAAGTTCCAAGTCTACAGCATCCCAACCGTGATCTTGATAAAAGACAAATGTGAAGTTGACAGAATCGTAGGCTTATGCCCAAGAAAACAGTACGATTCTGCCCTGCAAAAACATATGCCAAAATAGCCAGTTATTGCTGCTGGCTTCTCATTTTCTCATACATCTTGTCAAACGTCCAGCGAACGCTAGACTTGAGTTCCTTGAAACGTTCCTCATCCACGTTCCGAATGACAATTTCGCGAATAAACTCGCCTTCGCGAACAATAGTGTAACTGAACATTTTGTCAGGGGGCAACTGCTTTAACCGAACGAGTTCATTGTCTTTGTCCTGCATTTTGGCAAGGACCCGTTCAACCAAAAAGTTGCTAAACGGCGGCGTGTTTACACTGAAATGCTTGCTTTCATCGGGCAAAACGTGGATAGAGTTGTCTTTTTCGATGAAAATTAATGCCAAAGATTCCTCATTGAGCGTTTTTAGCGGGATTACATTTTCTGGCTCGCCACCTTGATAACCGGTGGGTTTGCTTTCTTTGAGTGGGGAAGGTTCCTGTGGCGGTTTTAAAGCTGGTTCTTTTTTTGTTTCCGATGTTGGAACTTCGACATCTTTGAGACTTGCCCGTTTGAAGCCTTTCTCAAGCAAAATCGAGTTCACTGTGTCAAGGGTGGCTTGGAGCTCTTTGGTTTCGGCTTCCATCTTGGCGATTCTTTTCTCTAGGCGCTGTTTGAGCGCAACTATACCTTTGATTCTTTCTTGGTCCTGAGACATCTTTTTCCCCGCTGGTTAGGTGTTACTCGGTTATTGCTTATCAATTCTCTTTGAGGCTTTAAGCTTAACCTAAACTTTTCAAATAGTTGCTGCAAAGCTAATTTTCAATGCTGCACTACCCGCAACTTAGAAGCATTAGGATTCCGCGATCTTCTTCAGCTGACTCCGGTACATCTCCACTATCTCGTTGCTCGTAGTTGCGTCTTCTGCTGCTTTGTCAGTTCGGTATTTTCCTGTAAACCGTGGGAACCTGATGGCTAAGCCAGATCCTTTTCGAATGGAATCCATAGCGCAAGTATGGATTGGGCTAAGCGTGATTTCGGAGCCTAAAACCTCCAAAGCCACGGCTGGTTCAAACCAAACATCCACTTCCAACGTTGATTGCACCCTGCTATGCTTGCGTGGGACCTCATATTTACGCAACATTTCAGGAAGCTGCGCCAAATCCTTGTCAGTAAAACCCGTACCCAGCTTAGTAACCGTTTCAAATGTATCTGACTTCTTATTGTAAGTCGCCATCAGCAAAGCACCATAGGCGCCTGCACGTTTCCCCCTTCCATGAATCGCTCCTACGACAACCAAATCCACTGTATCGGTCATTTCACTCTTGTAATCACGCTTGTACTTTATCCAAAGCCATCCGCGGGCGCCTGCTTGGTAGACGGATTCTTTACTAACGGATTTGCACATTAAGCCTTCACAGCCATCCTCTATCGCTTCCTCAAAAAACGCTTCAAGATCTTTAGCGTTTGTTACCAAACTTTGCTTTGCCAATGTGAGACGGTCACTTTTAGCTATGGCGTTCTCTAACGCTTTTCGCCTGACTAAGTAAGGTTCCTGGGTGTAATCTTTGCCATCCACGTAGAGTGCGTCAAACATGAACAGCGAAACTGGGTACTGTCCGATGGCCTTTTCAATGCCGTACTTGCGTCTGCGATGCATAAGCTCTTGAAAGGGACGCATTTCCCCGGTCTCCAAATCCATCGCAACACATTCGCCTTCCAAAATTGCTTCTTTAGCGCAAACCTTCTTCTTGACGAGGTCTATCGCGTCTGGGTACTGATCCGAAATCTTCTCTAGCCGCCTGCTGAAAAGAACCACTTCGTCGCCTTTCTTGTGAAGCTGAATTCGCTCTCCATCGTACTTGTACTCCGCTACGCATTTTCCGCCGAACTTATCCAAAATCTCCTCCGCCGACGGCAACCGTTCAGCAAGCATTGGTCTAACGGGTTCGAAAACAGTAACTTGATACTTTTTTATGCCTTCGATGCCTGTTTCGGCGACAACTCTGGCGACGCGTCCGAGATCGCTGCTGATGCTGTAGGCGCGTTCTATGAATTCGCGGGCTTCTCTCCCCCCACCATAAGCTATAGCCAAAGCATCTAAAACAGTCATGTCGGCTATGCCCAATCGCAGATTTCCCGTTACAGTTCGCAATATGTACTTTGCTTCTTTTGGGGAAGCATCTGAGAGTAAACCAGTTAAGAGACTCAATTTTGTGTCAACAGCACCCGAACCTGACGAGAACGCCATCTTGTCCAGGGTTTCATATACACGCTGAACTGTCAGACTCTTCGGTGCTCCGAAAAGTGTGGACTGAGGTTTTTTCGACAGAAACTTCTCTGCAGTTTCACCAACGTCACCGCTTTTTTGCAAGTTGGTTTCAATTTCGCTTTCTTTTCTTCCCGACGCTCGGGCAAGAGCTCTTATAGCTGAACGTTCCGCTACTCCGATTTCAATGCCTTCAAAATCCGGGTGCAACTTGCCCTGAGTCAGGTAAACAACTTTGTCCAAGAGAGCATTGGGAGTAGCTTTGAGGAGTGCGACGAGCAGATCAGTCATTTCTAGGCGTTTGGTGGTGGCTTCGATTTTTTCATATTCGTCGGCTATTTCGGAGTAATTCAACCCAGTCAGCCTCAACAATCTATACGTTGAATGGTCGGGGTTAAAACAGTTTCTTACATCTTTTGTGGCTGCCTTGTGCAGTCACATACATAGAAATACCCAGTGAAAATAAAGAGCTAGGTGAGTTTTATGTCGATGGTTCTACTTGCGAGTTTAGTGTTTTTACATGCTGGGACGAACCCCACTGTCTCCCAGAGCACGTTGACGATCATGTTTGTGGTTCTAGGAATAATGTTGGTTGGCATGGGTTTTGGCTACGTGGAAAAGAGCCGCGAGAACCTGCTGCAACACCGATGGATTCTCTCAACCGCCGTCGGGCTTACGTTAGGGGCAATCTTTCTGGTTATGCTGCCGACGCTCATTCGTTATTACGGGGACTCCGCCGTGGAATTCTTTACCTCGCTCTCGTACGTTACGGTGATTCACTCCGTCGTGGGTGCACCCGCCATAATCACCGCTGTCTATTACGCTTTTGGAATCGTCCCTAAGAACTCAAAAAAATGGATGCGCTGGACAGCTGCCCTATGGGTTACTAGCATCGGACTTGGGACGTTTATGTTCCTTCAGATGCTGAACCTTTTGCCCTCTATGCCTGGGATGTAAAAGCGCAACGTGACTTCTTTGAAGACTAAAACAAAAAAGGAAAGATGGTCAAACCCACAACGCAAAGTTGAGGGTCCTGTAAAATTCGGTTTCAAAAACCGTTTTCTTTTTACATGCCGTCCACTAAGTGGGCGGTTCCGTCTGGGCAGTAAACTTTGTTGCCCTTTTTAACGACGAAGTAACGTTTGCGGCAGGGTTGCATTTGTCCGCATCCGTCACAGTCTCTTGATAGCACTTTTCTTCTTACCTCCTTAGTTAACTGATTATTCTTTTCCCAGATTCTTGGCGCAGGTTTCGGTCAAGGTTCTCGTGTCCGAGATCACAAGCAGCAACATCTGAGGAAGCCACAAATAGATAACGGAGTTGCTATTAAACTTTGTGGGTTCACTTTTGCTTCAAAAACAGCCATAGGACCAAACATACCTGAGCTAACCTCTTAGTGGCTTCTCCTTTGGACCGTTATTTATTGGGTCACCTTAAATAACGGAACTACTTATTGCAAGTTTTAACGGAGGGAATATTTCCATGAATGGAAAGTCTCAGTTTGCGGTTTTCACGGTCGGGCATTCTACCCGTTCGCTCGACGAGTTCGTTTTGCTACTTAAAACTTACAGCGTGGTCATGGTAGTAGATGTGCGTACCGTTCCCCGTAGCCGCCATAATCCGCAGTTCAACAAGGAAACGTTGCCCGACAGCCTTAAAGTAGCTGGCATAAAATACATTCATATCCCCGAACTGGGTGGACTACGCAGACCCAGCCCCGACTCAATCAACCTTGCTTTGGAAAACAAGAGCTTTCGAGGCTACGCCGACTACATGCAGACCAAAGAGTTCGCAGAAAATTTGTTGCGGCTCGTCGCTCTTATCCAACAAAACTGCGTAGCTCTAATGTGCGCCGAAGCTGTTCCCTGGCGTTGCCACCGCAATCTGCTATCGGACGCCCTAGTCGCGCGGCACATCAAAGTCCAGCACATCCTGACGGAAACAAGTAGTATAATCCACGAGATAACGCCGATCGCCTTGATTGAGGGAACTAAGCTCACGTATCCGCTCTTTGCGAAGGAGAAGCCACAGCGGACTCTAGTGGACTTTGGCACCAAAGCCTAATTGCTTCAATTTCTGAAGAAATTAACTTCATGCTGATCTATAAAAGCTTTAACGATATGACAAATTAATCCAAACCTCCGTTTGTACCCCGAACTCCTCGTAATTCTGGGCGGCGTAAGGAACTTGCGGGGCCCAATTCCTTCAACAGTTCCAATCTAAACCAAAACAGCTTCCTAGCCGATGTAGTTTTTTGGCTTTTTGTGCTTCCTTCTTCTTCTCCAAAGCAGATATCCGACAACCAAAACAGCTAAAGTCCCTACTGCTCCGATAATTAGGTAATGAGAAACGCCTGCAACTTCACGCCAATTAGCTCCTAGGAAATCGCCAAAATAAATGAGAACGCCATTCCAAATCAAACAGCCTACCGTCGTGTAAGCAACAAACTTTGCAAGCGACATCTTCGCTGCCCCTGCAGGAAAAGAAACGAGCGTTCGAAACCCGGGAATTAGGCGGCTGACAAACACTGTGATGGTGCCATATTTGTTGAACCATCCCGCGGCGACATTTAGTTGGCTTTTGGATAAGAGCACTCGGCCAAGAATCCGCCTTTGGTTCAAAAAGTTACTGCCTTTCAAGCCTATGTAGTAGTCGACAAGAGAACCCGTAATCCCAGCTGTCGTTGCAATAGCAACCGTAATCCAGAAGTTCAGATGCCCAATTGAAACTAGGTAGCCCGCAAACGGCAAAATTACCTCGCTAGGAATTGGTAGTGAACTGGATTCTAGTAACATCAAAAGGAAAATACCAGCGTACCCCCAAGACTTCACTGTCGTCGTTACGTTTCCAACGAAAGAAACTATTGCACCTACCAAGGGTCCGCTCGTTAAGGGTGCGCCCTCGATGAGTACATCTTCGGACACTTCAAACAAGATGTACGTAACTACCGCTATGACTATTATGGCCGCAATGAGCTGGGGTGCTTTGCGACGTACCCCTTGTAGTCCAGTTGTGGAAACCAAACTTATCGCTTATCCTTATGCAGAGCCCATATAAAGAAAGGATTCACGGATCTTTGTTTGTTCCTTTTCTTGAGATTTGTTGGAGGTTGGTGGGGCCGGCCGGAATTGAACCGACGACCTTTACCCAGGAGTGGCGAGAAGCCATTCCTTACGGGTTTCTCTAAGGACCGCTCCAGAACTTCGTCATCCCTTGCGGTCAGCAAACCCGTTGCTACTTTCTGGAGCCCGTCGTCATACCTGCCTAGACTACGACCCCACCTCTAGGCACGAGCCAATACACTGCGTCTGCAACAATAAAAATATTTACATATCAAACTTCGGGAAATCGGTAAACACGAAATGTCAAAACTTGTTTGTCTTGAACAAACTTGCTGAATTTGATCTGTTAGCGATAAATGTTACATTTTTCGCCTCTTTCCAATCTCCCTTCCCCGAACTGAAGCGGGATAATACCGTTATGTAGTCGATCTTGATTCTCGGATTCTTTGGGCTAAATTCCCAAAGCTTATCAAATATCTCCCTTAATTACTATCAGGGGCGCAACCTTTTGTCGCAGCGCGTAAAGTCTCCATCGCTAAAAATAGTTATTATCGGAGTCGCCATTTTCTTCGCTCTGTTGTTAGGGTTCATGTTTGTGGGGCGAGCTTTTTTGATGCACATTCCGCAGGGTATCAGTGAACCTGTACTTAATGGTTATTCGGTTTCCAGCGACGGCTCAGAATTCGTTTTAGCTGTGACAAATACTGACAGTCATACAACGTCTATTTATGGTTGGGTTGATGTTCATTCCTCTAACGGTACCTTGTGTTTTACTTTTGAAGGTACGACTACGTTGAATGGCGGACAGAGCGGAACATTTGTTGCTAATTTATCTTATGGATCCCATATGACTGCCTCCGAGATAGTTGCCACGTCGTCAGTCTACCAAATTGTTGTGAGGCTAGCTGTTCCTCAACCTGCTTAATCACGTACCATTTCTTTACGGAAGACTCCCAAGAGTCGCGAAAAGGATAAAGAAGGAACTTTGCGTGTATTTTTGCGTTTGCCGGCCATTGGGCGCGGGTTCCACCTGATCCCTTTCCGAACTCAGAAGTTAACCGTGTTCCGTTCCCCGCTGTATTGTGGTTTTGGGCCACGAGAAACCGGGAAAGCTGGCAACCATTTTGGCACCTTTAAACTATAGCCAGATTTAGCTAAGCCTTATAAACCCGCACAAATAGTTTTGAAGAGAAGTGATGAAATGATTAACCTCTTGGCTCAGACTCCTATTCTTACTAATCAATTAGGATTAGGCTCAAGCGATATCATCGTCCAGATTCTCAGTTTACTATCGTACCTGTTCATTTTCGTATTCATCTTCTACGGACAAAGAATTCAAATGTACGTTATGATCCGAGAAGTGGAAAGTTCCCTCTTCAAACTTAAGGTTATGAAAGAAGACGCACGAAAAACCGCCATCGCGACCATCAAAGAAATCGGAAAACCAACGACTGACATCACAAATAAAGTTGACCGTTACCTCGAATACTTTACAATCGCTCCGCAAAGCATGGACCCGGCGGGCATAGTCAACAAGCTTGATCACATTCTTGACGTGCGCGATGAACGTATGAAGGAAGAAGTTAAAGTTATGGCTCCGGCAAGCGACGAAGTTCAAGTTTACAACTTAGAAAACACGTTAGAAGCGGCAATGTCTTTGAATTTCCTATACAAAGTCGTGCGCCACTATTACCTGCAGGGCAAAAAAACCCTGAGCCTCTACACAATAATGCAACTGCAAATGATCCTGCCTCTTGTGATGAAAGAAGCCGAAGCAATGCAAAGCGCACTCAAAGCCTTCGCTAACGGCCAACCAATCGGCGACGGCGCAGGACCCCTAATTGCAGCCAAACTCATGCACGGGCACGAAATCCGCAAAGTCTCCAAAGACTGTGTAGCTGCAACTATCCCCTTCGAAGGACGCACAGCCATCATATTAAAAGCTGAAGGTCCAGGAGGAAACGTCGGCAAACCCGGCGACGGCGTCGAAACCCTAATCAAAGAAAACAAAGGCCAAATCAAAGCGGTAATCATGATTGACGCGGGCTTAAAACTTGAAGGCGAAGCATTAGGAGAAATTGCGGAAGGCATTGGTGCAGCAATCGGCGGTCCAGGTGTTGACCAGTTCAAGATTGAGGAAGCTGTAGTGGCAGAAAAGATTCCGCTATACGCAGTGATAATTAAAGAAGACATCGGTGATGCCGTTTCGATGATGCGCAAAGAAATCTCTGACGCAGCTGACAAAGCAATTGAACGCGTTAGAGAAGTCGTTAAAGAAAGAACCAAAGAGGGCGACCTGATAATTATCGTCGGTGTGGGCAACACCATCGGAATCGGACAATAGGAGGAAACAGAAATGAGCAATAATGCAAATTCCAATGGATCCGCGAAAATCTCAACTATCGCATTAGCAGCAATCTACATCACCTTAGTATTATCAGTGGTAGCCATAATCGTGGGCGCGGTCGCTTTCTCCCAAGGCTTACTTGAAGAAACCATCTACCTGCTTGCAATCGGCTTCATTGCTATGGCTCTCTCGGGGTATTATCTGTTCCAATCGCGTAAACACGTCGCAAA
>JADGNF010000073.1 GCA_017883615.1 Candidatus Bathyarchaeota archaeon | reverse complement strand
TGTTTGTAGTCGAAGTAGTCGTCTGTCATGTTTAGGGCAATGTGGTTTATGATTATGGCTACCAGAACTAAAAGGAAGTATAAGAGGATGAATTTGCCGTTGTCTGCCCAGCTGACTAAGCCGCCTAGAACAGCGGGGAATATACTGGGTGGCACGAAATGGTAGCGGAGGGCTTGCCACCAAACTTTCGCTGTTGGGGAGGTTTTCGTGTTGATCAATGGGATTCAGCTGATTGGCTCTACGTAGCCGAAAAGGCATTTATGGCTTATGCAAGGTAGGCTCCGAACTGAATTTCTTTGAAAAATGTAGCTACTTCCGTTGTCACCGGGAATTGGTCTGCATCGGGTGAGGTGCGGCGGTTCTTGGTAGGTAGCTTATGGCTAATGCGCCACCAATTATGCCAAGTATTGCTCCGATGAAGTATCCACCCATGTCCACGAAGCTGACGAGTGCGAAAACTATGATAAGTATCCCCCAGGTTAGGTGATCTTGGGGACGCATCCTAAGCATTACTGCACCCATAATGATGATCATCCCAGCGAACAAGCCCAGAATCGAGAGAACGCTGAAGAAGCCGTATTGACCGCCGCCCATGAAATTGTGGGTTCTGTTCATCATGGTGGTCATCCAGCCGCCGAACCCGCTCCAATTGGGTCGCCTGCGCCGAACCATGCTAACCCGACGACACCAGTTATGAGGATAATTACTTCGCCGATTAAAGATAGAATGAAGGAGGTTATTGGTGCTTGATTTGACTCAATAAAAACCACGCATAAATTTATGCTTATTCAGACATATAAACCGATTATTTCTACAAAAATCGCCTCGGGTCAGTATCGATATCCACAACGGTCGCTTTTTGGGTTGCCAGCGCTTTATCCACCAACGCCGCCAACTGCCCCGGCTCAGTCACCTTTATTCCAACACCGCCCGCGTGCTCCGCGAAATCCGCAAAGTTGTAGTCGAACAGTTCAGTTTGGCTGCTGGGGTACCCTTCGACTTTCTGCTCCTGCATTATCATGCCCAGACGCTTATTGTTTATTATGAACACCTTTATCGGCAAATCATATTTCAACGCTGTTACGAAATCGCCCATGACCTGCGTGAAGCCCCCGTCGCCCGTGACGCAGATTATTTGTCTCTTAGGGTAAACGAGAGCCGCCGCCAATGCGCCAGGCAAACCAAAACCCATAGAAGCCAAAAGCCCGCTCATAATCATTTTCTGCGTCTTCTTCATCTGAAAGTTCCTGCCAAACCACCAACAATTCTCGCCTACATCTAAACTGAAAACCGCATCTGAAGCTACCTTGCTGTTTAGTACCTTCATAATGTAGGGGGCACGGATAGGCGTAGCCAAGGCATCGGCTTCTTTGGATAGTTGTGTGAGCCATGCTTCTTTTAGACGCGAAATCTCGTTGAGATAAGCGGGGTTCTTCTTTTCTTGGACTTTGGCTATGAGTTTAGGTATTAGAATGGAGCTATTGCCTAACAAACCAGCTTCGACTGGGAATTTTTTGGCGATGTTTTTCATGTTAATGTCGATTTGCACCATACTTTTCTGAGGCAACTGTGTCAAATCGCTAAAGGAGGAGCCGATTACTATCAGCAAATCGGTTTTGTCTACCAGTTCGCCAGCTGCGGTTGAGCCAATTCCACCATGGCAACCGGCAAGCAACGGATTGTCCTCGTCGACGATGCCTTTTGCCCTGAACGTGGTGACGATGGGCGACGAAATCTTGGTTGCGAAGTTAAGCAGCTTGTTTCCCTGTCCGCGGCAACCGAAACCTGCAACAATCACTGGCCGTTGAGCGTTGTCGATTATGTGGGCTGCTTTTTCAATTATTGTTTCTTCCACACCGAAAGCAAGGCTGGGCATTCTGCCTTCAAATGTGCGAATCGGCGCGTCATAGGGAAGTTTCTGTACATCGTTTGGTATGCCAATGTTGCTTACACCGTGATCCAACAGGGCAGTTTTGACGGCTAAAGTCCCCAGCATTGTTGTCTGGTCTTGAGTCATTAGAATTTTGTTGAATACACATATTGGTTCAAAGAAGCTGTGTTGGTCGATTTCTTGAATGGAACCTGGTCCGATGTACTGCCTCGCAACCATACCCGAGAGAACCAGTACTGGTGAGCAGTCTAAGCTGGCATCGTACAATCCTGTGGCGAGATTTGTCGCGCCGGGTCCTGAAACGGAAAGACAGGCTGCAACGTGACCAGTGAGTTTACCATATGCAGACGCCATAAACGCCGCCACTTCCTCATGCCGGACTTGGATGTATTTGACGCGACGACTTTTTCGCACCGCCTCAACAACACCCAATGTCGAAGTGCCTGGGACACCAAAAACGTAGGTTAAGCCCCATTCTGCAAGCTGCTCAATCAAGACGTCGGAGACTGTTTTGCCTTCTTTAGATGTTTCAGCAGATATTTGTGCTGCTTTCTCTGTTAAGGGCACAAAGCTGGTTTTAGGGGCGCCGCAAACTGGGCAAACCCATTCCTTAGGTAAGTCTGAGAATTTTTTGCCTTCTTTCTCTTCATCGTAAACATAATTGCACACGGTGCACCTGTACTTCGCCATTTAGAAACCCTCGAAAAACTGAACTGCTAGGATAAGCGCGGTTTAGGTTTATCAGCTTTTTGGAAGACCTTTAAAAAACCGAAAAGAAAAGTGTACCCCATTTTGGGTTACAACAAAAGTTTAGTTTGCTTTGCAACATAACGGACAGAAATGGCCTGACTCAATTTTTGCTCCGCAGAAGCGGCATTTCGACGGCGACTGGGAAAGCATCACGGTTGATCTTGGGGCTTGGAGCTGATTGAGTTTTGTATTTAATTGTGCGATTTGTTCGTCTATACCTTTTTTGAATCCGGTAACCAATACTGTTTGTTCCTGTGCGCTTCTGACGTGTGTTGCGACGAGGATTTGTCTGTTGTATTCGATGTTAGCTATGACTTTGCTAGAAATTGCTCCTATGATGCCAAAGCAGATTAGGCCTTCGCCGAAAAACTGCAGAATCAAGCCAAAGATTTGAGTTGTTTGAGCGCCCGGCATTAGAGTAGTTACTAAGTCGATGATTGGCGATACCCGAAGAAGCATGAGTAAACTTACCGGAAAAAGAATGAGTCCGAGAACTAATAGTATGTGCTACCGATTTTTGTTTTTTTCATGAAAACGGGGTCTCCTGACCTTTGAAAAGGGAGAAAACAAGGATTTAAACTTGTAGCAAATTTTGAACTTAGATGTTTAATTGCTGGATTTCAAGGCCTGTTTTCATGTTGACTGAAAAGTAGGGCTTCAGTGTTGGGGAACAGTTTTGAACCCTTTTTGAGAAAATGTTGGCCTCTCCCGTTTGATATGGCGTATTTGAACAAAAAAATGCAAAAAGACAACCAAAACGCACCCAAGAAAACTGCGCCCACAATGTCGCTGAACCAGTGCACGTTAAGGTATATCCTGTCAAAACCAACAAGAACTACCACAAAAAAGTAGCATCCGCCTGTTAAGACTTTCACTTTGCTTGATTTCCAATTCATCCAAGCAAAATACGTCAACACTCCGAAGAAGACAACGCTAGCTGTTGTGTGTCCGCTTGGCAGCGAGAAACCCGTCTGGAAGATAATCTCGTTTGAGGGTCGGGGAGACATAATTACCATTTTTAATATTAGCACCAACAACGCATCTCCACCCATTGCCCCTAACAATAGCACACTGTAACGTTTCCGATGCAAAATGAAAAGAGAAAACGCCACCACTAAAGATAAAGCAAGCATAACAGTTGTGTCGAAGACAACAGAAATCACTTTAGCTGTTAACGTGAAGGCCCCCGAGTTTACGGACGCTGCCCACATGTTGATGTCCAAGTTTACGGCATAGAAACTGTCCTTGAAAATTGCAGTCAACAGAAAACACATTAGAAACAGTATAGAACCAAGAAGAATCATTCTCTGCCGCATTTGTCTTGACACTTCAACATTAATACTTCTGGGGCGTTAAAAGCGTTTGTAAACAAAACCAAAAAACCCTGAAAACGCAAAAGTTTAGTGAAGAAGAGGGTTGAGTTCAGCGTTGTACGGAAGTTGCATCTGATGGCGAACCATCGAAGCAGTTCCCACTGAACCCAACCCGAATCTAAATTTAGAACCGTCTGCCTTTAAAGTTTTGTGATTGTATCCTAGCACACACTACCGAGAAAGAGGTCAACCGCTTGGATAGTTAGGAATTGCTATGTATTTCCTGAAGAGCCATCAGGGGGGACTTGAGAATAAGGGGTTTTTGGGTTTGGGTAAATACTGCTTGATCAACTGCTGGAAATTTCATGCGTATCAATATGTGTTTGCATTTGTGCCCGTTGCAGCCGTAAAGCAGCAAATCCGGGGTTCCAGTATTGTTTACTACCAGATTAGTATTTGAAGCACATCCTTTGCAATGGTCGGACCTGACCAGATTGTTAAGAACGTAGCCCTCTACGAGCTTAACGCTCCAAGATTTCTCTTTAAATATACTCATAAACCAACCCTACCAACGTGAATCGCTCGCAACTTTTCAACATGCGCTGAAGTTGTTTGCTTCAACAATAACAAAGCTAAGCTGAATAAATTCATATGTGACTGTACACAAACAACAACTTTGCATCAATAAAACTTGCAACTTGATAAAATAATATCAAATTTGCTAATCTCCTAAACGGGACTTCCAACCTATGCGTCATTACTTAAGGCAGGTATCCCGTTCGACAAAACTTTTATGCATCCACAACTTACTCTACTTAAACAAGTTTTGTAGCCTAATAAAACTCAGAGATGAATCTAATGATTAACGAATTAACTCCAGTTCAACTGAGAAGAACTTGCAACCCGGACTTTATGCAATGTCAAAATACAAGTGAATTAGCTCCGCTTCAAGAAATAATTGGGCAAGAAAGAGCCGTTAGAGCCATGAAATTTGGCTTAGGCATCAAAAATAAGGGCTTTAACGTTTACGTTGCGGGTTACCCAGGAACTGGTAGAACAACAGCCGTCAAAAATTTCCTAGAAGAAACCGCCAAAAACCAGCCTGTTCCGCCAGACTGGTGCTATGTGAACAACTTCAACGACGAATACACACCTAAAGCGATCAAGTTGCCATCCGGTAAGGGAAAAGTTTTCCAAAAAGACATGAAAAACTTTGTAGAAGAAACCAAACGCGCACTACGCAAAGCCTTTGAAAGTGAGGACTACGCGGCACGTAGAGAAAGCACCATCAAACAAGTGGAAGCACAACGCAAAGCACTCATAGACCAGTTGAACGTGGAAGCACAAAAAGACAGTTTCGTTATTCAAACTAGCCCAATTGGCTTACTTATCATCCCAATCATAAAGGGCAAACCAGTTACCGAACCCGAACTTCTAACAATGCCTCAGAAAGTGCAAAGCGAAATCCAAGAGAAACGAGAGCAGCTGGAATCGAAATTGCGAGCTGCCATGCGGCAATTCATGGATTTAGATCGAAAAGCACACGAAGAAATCGACAAACTCAACAAAGAAATTGCACTATTCGCCATTGGAAACCTCGTGGCCGAAGTCACCGAACAATACAAAGGCTTCTCCGACGTAGCGGGATACCTTAAAAATGTCCAAGAAGACATTTTGAACAACCTCGCGCAATTCATCAAAAGCCCAGAAGAAACCCAACAGCAAACACCGTTTCCGCTGCCTTGGATGCGTGAACCTAGCTTCAAAAAATACGAAGTTACCGTCGTCGTCGACAACAGCGAGGCAAAAGGCGCCCCAGTTATAATGGCAACCAACCCGACCTATCCAAACCTGTTTGGCAGGATAGAGAAAGAAGCCCAATTCGGCGCGTTAGTTACTGACTTTACCATGATTCGGGGTGGATTCCTTCACAAAGCTAACGGGGGTTACTTGATTATCCCAGTTGAAGAGCTTCTAACTAATCCGTTCTCTTATGAAGGCTTAAAACGCGCCTTGAAGAGCGAACACATAAACATCGAAGAACTCGAAGAACGGTACGGATTTTTAGGAACCAAAAGCCTCAAACCCGAACCTATCCCGCTAAGCGTCAAAGTCATCATCATCGGCGACCCATACCTCTACCAGCAACTGTACATGCTTGACAAGGAATTCAATGAGCTTTTCAAAGTGAAAGCTGAGTTTGACACCAGCATGGCACGTACAGATGAATGCATGGAAAATTACGGTTCGTTTGTTTGCGCGCTTTGCAACAAAGAGGGCCTTAAGCACCTTGACGGCTCAGGGCTAGCGAAGCTGATTGAGCACAGTAGCAGACTTGCGGATGACCAAATGAAGCTGTCCACCAGATTCTCGGAAGTTGCTGACATCGCACGGGAAGCCAACTTTTATGCGCAACAAGACAATTCCGAATTCGTCACTGGAATACACGTTAAGAAAGCCGTAGAAGAAAAAGTTTATCGCTCCAAGATGATTCAGGAAAAAATCCAGGAGATGATAACCCGCAACTTCTTCCTAATTGACACTATGGATGAAAAAGTGGGCCAAATCAACGGGTTGTCGGTGGCAAGTCTAGGCGACTTTGAGTTTGGTATGCCGTCACGTGTTACGGTTAGCGTTGGCTTGGGTAGGGAAGGCATCATCGACATTGAGCGGGAAGCGAAAATGGGTGGACCTATTCATACTAAAGGTGTGCTGATTCTAAGTGGCTACTTGAACGAGAAATATGCCAAAGACAAGCCGCTTAATCTCACGGCGCGGCTGGTGTTTGAGCAGAATTACGAGGGTGTCGAAGGGGACAGCGCGTCTAGCACGGAGTTGTACTCGATTTTGTCGAATCTTAGCGGGTTGGCAATTAAGCAGAACCTTGCGGTTACCGGCTCTGTTAACCAGAAGGGCGAAGTGCAAGCTATTGGCGGAGTGAACCAGAAAATTGAGGGCTTCTTTGAAGTGTGCAAGGCTAAAGGCTTAACTGGCATTCAGGGCGTCATGATTCCCGCAAGCAACGTGCAGAACCTTATGCTCAAAGAGGAAGTTGTTGATGCCGTGAAGGAAGGCAAATTCCACCTCTATAGTGTAAAAACCATCGACGAAGGCATAGAAGTACTGACTGGGGTGAAAGCAGGCGTTAAAGGCGCAGACGGCAACTTTGAAGAAGGCAGCGTCAATGCACTCGTGGATAAGCGGTTAAAGGAAATGGCAGACAAACTGACGCATTATTCTGCTTCTATGGGTGAAGCGAAACATAAAAGTGAAGACTAAGCCGAAATATCTCACTTTTCTTTTATGGCTTTTTCTTTTTTTGCTGATGTCAGACTCTTACTCGATGAAGTTATAGCCCTTATTTGAAGACGCAACCGGGCGCCTTGCGCGTTCCATGGTCTCGATTAGGCGTTTTTTGGTTTATTTGTGTGAGTGCAACCGACTAAAAGGGGTGTGATTGTATATACAAATTGTCTATACAATTGTATATGCACATGTAGGTCAAGCCAAAAAATGATTTGAAAAAACTAAAGAAGGAAGAAAAGAGAAGGATTGCCGTTACATTTGTTTGTTGCTCTTTTGTTGCCCTGGCTGTGTTATGGGGATTATGGTGGCTTTGTTGAGGTTTTCCTGCTCGTTAAGTATCAGCGAGATGGCTTTGCCTTCTGGAACGATTATCTTGGTGTTGTTCTGCAGCGAGTTGGTGATGGTGTCGAGTTGTTTGAAGACAATCGCGCTGTCCTTGAAGTAGGTGGTTAGGGCTTCGTTGCGCAGTTTGGTTGCTTGGGCGTCTCCTTCGGCGATTTCTATGGTTGCGGTTTTTTGGCCCTCGGCTTGGAGGATGGCGGCTTGTTTTTGGCCTTCGGCTACTTGGATGGCGGCGTTTTTCTGTCCGCTGGCTAGGGTGGCTTGGGCTATGGCGGTTTTTTCGGCTGCTTGGCGGTCGTTGTCAGCTTTCAAGACGGACTCCATGGAGATTATGAGTTCGCGTGGGGGTTCGAGGTCTTTGATTTCGGCGCGAACGATTTCGATGCCCCATTTCTCAGTCTGCTCATCCAGCGCTTCTTTTAGCGTTCTGTTAATTATAGGTCTGGAGGTGTTGGCGACGCTCATGTCCATGCCGCCAATGATGTCTCTTAGCACGGTACGGGCCAACGTATCGATTTGAGCTGCGAAGCTGGCGACGTTATATTGGGATGCCTTCACGGAAATTTCGTCAGGCTTAATCCTGTAGAATACTACGGCGTCCACGCCCATGAAGACTTTGTCTTTTGTGATCACGTCTTGGCGCTGCACTGGCGTCATGCGTTCGGTAATGTTGACTTTTATGATGCGGTCCACAAATGGGACTAGGAAGGTTATGCCGCCTTCAACGAACCTATGGTATTTGCCGAACCGTTCTACTAAGCCTTTTTCCGTTGGTCTCACGATGCGAAGTGCCGAAATAAATGCGTAAAGAACCACTGCTAAAGGCACTATGATGGCTAGAATTGTTATTGGATCTACCATGTTTTTCTCCCCTAATTTCCTCATCCCATTAGAATATGCAGTTAGATTTAAGATTTATTCCGATCAAGCGGCTGGCTTGGGTGAATCGGCGCAATTTAGGGTTTTCCGCAACCCTATGTTGCATTCTGGCAGATTTTGGAGTAAACTTCAAAAGAAACCTTTGAACTTAGGATTAGTAAGTTATGATAATTCCTTTACTTGATGTCTCGTTGCAGGGGTTGCCCGAAGATTGGTCTTTGAGCGAACGCGACGTAGATGTCCTTGCCTTCTTGGGTGAGGAAGAATTCCAGTTCTTCACGTTTGAAGGACTCAAACGCCGTTTGGGCTTGCATCCGGAAACGCTTTCTCGCATTCTGGACCGCCTTGAAGCTGAAGGCATTGTGAAGAAGAGCAGCCAAGGCTACACGGTCACAAAAGAAATCGCTAAGCATTTACGACAGCATTCAGGCAACAGAGCTGAAAATCGGGTTATGTTGTTGCAGACGTTTTTGCCTTCGGACTTGCCGGTTGAAGAGCTCGTTTCGAACCTGCGAGGGAGATGGTTTGGGTTGCTTCGCTGGCTTGGCTTGTCGGAGAACCCCGAGGGCGTCGCGTTGAAGTGGGTGACTGAAGATGGCGACATTCAAGTAGACGCTAAGATCACGTTAAATACGCTTACGATTGAAGCCCGTTTCCTGCATGGTTATAACCAGAATCTTGCGTTAAAGGCTGCTTACCAGTTGATGACGCATATCAGCAAGCAGTCCGCCCGTACGCATGCACCCGTTATAGCTAGGCACGTAGGGTACTTTGGCGGCTCCGGATATTACCTTATGCCCGCTTAAGCGTTTTGTGACGGACTTTTGCATGGTCTTAGTCAACAAATACCATTTTGCCTATTGTATCCTATACAGGTGCAATATGCATGACCCAACTCGTTAATAGTTTGGAACTGCTCAAGTCCATCAGCGATGCCACCACGGCGCTTGTGCAGAAACTCTCAAAATCCGTGGTCAGCGTCACCGCCCAAATGTCCCGTGGCACAGGTGTCGTTCTTGACAATCAAGGCTACATTATCACATGCAACCACGTCCTACAAGGATGCAGCACGGTCCGTGTGGGGCAAGGCGAAAAAACCTATGAAGCAAAAGTCGTCGGCATAGACACTTACAATGACTTAGCCTTACTCAAAACTGAACAGGCAAACTTTGAACCCATCGCAACGGGAAACAGCGACAACGTAAACACAGGGCAATTTGTTCTGGCACTGGCAAACCCTTTCAACCGAAAACAACCAACCGCCACAACCGGCATTGTCACAAACCCTGACAGTGTCATCCGCGGCTTCCGAGGCACAGCCATGGAAAACGTCATTGCAACCGACGCCAAACTCAACCCCGGCTTCAGCGGCGGACCACTAGTAGATGCGGAAGGCAAACTCATTGGCATAAACAGCGCCTACGTCTGGCAACGCGGCATCGCCATCCCCGTAAACAAAGTCAAAACCGTCACTGACCGATTGCTGAACGGAATAAAGATCAAGAAAGCTTACCTCGGCTTAGTCGCCAACACCGTTGCCATCCCAGAAGAAATCCAGCAAGAAGCGGGCATAGAACAGGAAACCGGCGTCATGGTCTTCCAAGTAGAAGCAGGTGCACCAGCTAGGACAGCAGGCTTAACAATGGGCGACGTCATCCTTACATTCAACGGCAAACCCGTCGAGGACTTCTATGACCTCCCACGGCTACTCAGAGAAGACGTTGCAGGCAAACAAACCACGCTAACTGTGATTCGCGGAGAAAAACTCGTCGAACTCACAATTACACCCATCTCCAAAGAGGAGGAAGAGAACGATTGAACAGCCACCTCGAAGCACCCGCGTTGACGATGCCTGAAGGCCCAGAACCACTGCGTCCCAACCCTGGACCCCACCGCCCATTCCCGTCGCCGACGCCCCACATCACAGTCCAGCAAGCCGCGTACGTTCCCATTCCCTACGTCGTGTAGGGAACCTTCCCCCTTTTAATAGCCATCTTATGTTTTGTGTGAATTGTTATAAGCAGAACCGCACAATCATCAATTGGTGAAAGCACGTGCACGGTTGGTTAGCGTTTCTTTTAGGCGCCTTCATAGTAATCGGGGTAGTTTTGCTGTTTGAAGCAGCTTACGGCGTAGCCATCTTCGGATTTGACGTACAAGTGCTTGAAGCGATAGCCATAGTTCTCTTTGTAGTCGCGGGAATTGCCGCTTGGCTCCTTTACTCAGCCATAAAAGCCCAGTACATCCGTGTAAAAACCGGCAAAGAAGCCTTAATCGGCGCAACTGGCACCACAACGACTGACCTTAAACCCACAGGTGAAGTGCGCGTGAACGGCGAATTCTGGCAAGCCACCACCAAAGATGCCCAAATAAGCACTGGCCAAACCGTGCAAGTCGTAGGCATGAAAGGCATGTTCCTCATCGTCAAGCCTGCAGAGGAAAAAGCTTAACTCCCTAAACCTCCGATTACACTATGAAGGTGTAAAAGTTGACTGATTTCTTAACCCCAATTTTAGGATTTATAATATTAGTTGTTGTCGTTTTCGTTTTAAGCGGCATCCGAGTGCTAAAAGAGTGGGAACGCATGCCTGTTCTTAGGCTAGGGCGCTACGTCGGCTTAAAGGGACCCGGCATCATCTACCTAATCCCGCTCATCGACAGGGCACCCCTAAAAATCTCCACGCGACTCGACACGATCCAGTTCCGCACCGAATCAACACTCACAAAAGATAACGTCCCCGTGAACGTGGATTCAGTTCTCTATATGAAACCCGTAGACCTCGAAAAAGCAGTTCTGGCGGTCGAAAACTACTACCAAGCAACCCAGCTGGCTTCGCAAACGACTCTGAGGGAAGTTATTGGCAAAGTTTCCTTAAATGAGTTGTTGGCGGAACGCGAAAAGGTCGGAGCGCGCCTACGCGAAATTATCGACGAAAAAACTGAATCATGGGGCATAAAAGTAACATCGGTCGAAGTCCGAGACGTCATCATCCCCGCTAACCTGCAAGATGCCATGAGTCGCCAAGCCCAAGCAGAACGCGAGCGAATCGCAAGAGTAACCTTAGCCACAGCTGAGTTTGAAGCGTCAGCAAAGATGATTGAAGCAGCAAAAATGTATGAGGCAAGCCCTGAAGGTCTTCGGCTTAGGTGGATGAACATACTCTACGAGTTGGGGCAACAATCACAAACAAACACCATAATGCTAGTGCCATCAGTCATGCCGGAAGCAGGATGGCCCCCGGTTGGGACCTACGGTTTCAAAGACCTCACAAAAGCGCAGCAGGAAAACGCAGCAGTAAAGAAGAAAGTGATGCCGATACAAGAACCGTCACCACCCGCTCCATCTGAACAACCACCCGAATAAGCAATTTTTGCTTTCCTTTTTTCTTATTCTTCAAATGAAATTGGTTTTTTCTCACTTTGAGAACGATGCTGTTTTCCGACAACTCCTATCCTTACAATGAAGAAAACAAAATCACATGAAAATAAAGAATACAAATAGGTTATGGTTATGCGCTTTTTACTGCTCTAACTGTTCTCGCTAATAGCAGTTGGGCAGCTTCTTGGCTTGGCCAGCCACCTAAACCACAGTCTGGACCCGTAAAGGTCATTTGTTCCCCGAATTTTTCCTTGGCGAAAACGTACCTTTTCTTTATTACCTCTTCGGTTTCCACCAGTTGCTCCACATTTGGCTTTGCGATACCCTTGTCGCCGAGTTCCGAAGTGATTGAATCTATGTCAGTTCGCGAAACACCCACTCGCACCTGCTTGTCTGCGGCTTCCAACATCTTCTTAGATATTCCTTCGATGTTCTTTGGTGAAGCGGCATACTCGAAAGTTAAAACATCCAAGTTCTTGACGGCAAATAGGTCAGGCAACTGCGCCGAAGAGTGCAGGTGAATTTGGCGTGTAACGCCTTCTAAATCAAAAGCTTTGTCAAGAACTTCGCAAAGCAGTTCTTTTTCTGCGTTTATGTTAAGGAAACCGAAGCTAGGCTCGTCAATGCAAACAACTTCAGTTTTGACATATTTACTATTGAGGATGCTGTTTTTGGCGAAGCGGCGAATGGTTTCCGCGAAGCCGAAGAGCACGTCGGCATATGGTGTGGTTCCGACTTCTTTGAGATACATCTCCATAGGTCCGAACAAAGAGACTCGTAGCAAGATTTTTTTGCCAAACTCTTCGCTCAGATTCTTCGCTGCTTCGTTGATAACGTACACTTCAGGCAAGAAAGCATCCTTTTCTTCAACAACAAAAGTGCCCCCCTCCATGGCTTTGTGAATGACATCACCGATTTGCTTAACGCCGTCGTAATGCTGAGGAAAATTAACCACGTCAAGCCCAGTTTGAAGTTTCTTTCTGTAGGATTCAAGCACGATGTCGCTAAAATTCTTCTTCAAGTAATCGTCTTTGCTTGGGTCTGCGCCGTTAGCTATCGCTTCTCTGGCAGCTCGATAGGCCAAATTGTATGTTTCCCTGTCCCCATTTTGGGGTAAAGGGAAACTCCCGACGTCATCAACCAATGGGCCCATGAATTTAGAGTGGGCTTTAAATAATTTAAACTAATCTGGGAAAAAGGTCGAATCAACGTTAGAAAACAAGCGTGGTTGTCTTCGAGGTTTTTTCATTTTTGGACTGTTCCCTCTGAGGATTAGCAAACGTTTTATGCTTAGCGCTGCAAATGTTTGAAACGGCAAAAAGGCTAATTGCGTATACGAACATGCAGATTCAAGAATGAAAAACAGGGGAATTTCGAAAGCTCAGGTCGAAGAGACCATACCCCCCCCGCTCCCTTTTCTGCATAACTTAACTAATAGGATCCAAATATGTTTGTAAATTCGGTTTTTTCATCGGAAAACCTTCATATCCGCCCACCGAGAAATACCCATAGACAAACATGACCGCCGAAACCCCCCAAAAATTCACCGTCACCCTCAAACCCAACCCCGACGGCACCTACACCGCCCACTGCATAGAAGTGCCGTTGAGCTGCCAGGGGAAAACCAAACAAGAAACCCTAAAAAAGATGCAAGAAGCCATCGAAAGCACAGGCTGGAAACTAAAACAAGAGTAATAGAGCGCAAACCCAAAGCCGAAGAACCGGCAAGAAATGCGCAGAGGCATATTCTCAAATCAAGCAATGCAACTTTTAGACTATTTCCGTTCTATAATGATTGATTTAGACTTTTGGCACCTTCAGCCGTTACGCAGACGGTGTCCTCGAATTTTACCCCGCCCATGCCTTTCACTGGCAAGATCGAGTGCCCAATCGCCAAGGTCCAATTTTCCGAAATCTCCAATTGTGCGTGCGTACCGTAGTGACTGGGGTGAGGCCATTCCTCGAATTCTAAGCCGACGCCGTGGACGGGTCCTGCTATCCATTGGGCGCCATAGCCTTGTGCGGTGAACGCTGAGGTAAATGCTTGAGTTACCTGCATGACTTTCCAGCCAGGCTTGATTTGAGCAATGATGTTCTGCTGGGTTTCGCGGTAGGCGGTGATGAGTTTTTGCTGTTCCGCGGTGGATTCGCCGCAGGTGAAGGTTCGGGCGCAGTCGTTAGCGTACATATCCACCACCGGATGCACATCTACCACCACCAAATCGCCCTTCTCGATTTTCCTTTGGCTGGTTCCGCCGTGGAGCCAGATGCTATGAGATCCGCTGTCCACAAACGTCTGCGAAGCATACCTTATTGGCGCCTGCGCGTCGCATGGCGTATTCGGCTTCGGCGGCAACCTCGATTTCCGTGGCGCCCGGCTTGATGGTGGCTTGTGAGGCGGCTAATCCCTTGCCGGCGGCTTCCGCGGCCCTTTTCATCGCGACAAGTTCGTCAGCGTTTTTCACGTATCGCTGTGGCATGAGGATTTCCTCGTTCTCGATAACCGTCATTTTCGGGTTGGATTTGAGGAATTTGTAGACTAGAAAACCGGGGTTGGTGTGGGCGCAGAAACCCACCTTTTTGTCCGAGATGCCATATTGTTTAACTAAGGTAAAGAAGTGCGCCATGAGCTGCGCAGGGTTGCGCCAGCCGCGAACATCGGGGATATCTGAGGCTAATTTGGCCGGTTCGACTTCCTCATCAAACACGATTATTGTGGGTTCGCCTTGCTGGGGCAGGAACAGTCGTGCAACGTTACGCACATCGCCGGTTAAGTAAAAGTAGTTTTCTCTGCCTGTAACCTGCATTGCAGAAACACCCAACAGCGTCATCGTTTCCTGCGCCTTTTTCCGTCGCAGCTCAAAAACATTCATGGAATCAAACTCCAAAAAAGGAATCACGTGGTGAAATAAAACGGTTTAGTCGTAGACGATTTCTCCATAGAAACGATAAGTGGTTAAATAGACCTTAAATCGGCGTAATAAATAAGATTGGCAAAAGAAAAATGCGTAACCGAATTTTAGATTACGTATGGAATTGGGGGTTCGGTGATCTGCCTTTGCAACTTTTCCGGTTCCTCGATCTGCGCGTGGTCCAATAGCCATTCAGAAAGCTTCTGGCATTTGCTGGGATTGCAGGAGAAATCCTTGACGTTCGAATTCCAAAGATGACAGGTGCTACACGGAATTTCTGGATTGCTGCTCATACTAATCGTTTACAAATCATCGTAGAATAGATTTATTCGTTATGAAATGGAAATCAAGATTGTTAATGCATATTTTCAGAAACACAAAGTAAAATCGGCAGTAGGTTGCCTTCTTGATGTGGGAACCGGTAATAATAGGTTATTATGAACCAAAGATACTTAGATGCATTAGTTGAAGAATTAACAATTTCTTTAGCTACCGAATTTTCCATCGGGTTTTGCGGTCTTGAGGAAAATCATTGCATTTGTAAATATGAATGGGTCTTTGAGGCTCTATTCGGCAACGTTTCCTGGCGTTCTTCCTTCTAATCAACGGAGCAAGTTGGAAGAAGGGGCATTTCGAGCAGAGTGTATCCATGGTTTTATCGCCTAGGTCCCTGAACGCACCAAGTTGCATGGGGATAATTGTCCAGATATATTTGAACCAAATATAAGTGTTCCGATTATCCACCTACAATTCACAATATGTCCAAGCCCTGTTATCGCTCCACCCTTAGGCAAACGAACAGTTTAAGTCATCCAACCCGAAATGTTGTTTCGGGAAAACTGCTTGAAAGAACTCATCTTTGTCGGCTTAGGCTTAAACGACGAGAAAGGCATAAGCCTGGCTGGTTTAGAAGAAATAAAAACAGCAAACCACATATTTATTGAGCTTTACACGAGTCTCCTGCCTGATTTTTCTCTCAAGAACTTGGAAAACCTATCAGGAAAATCTATTAAGACTCTTTCAAGACACGATTTAGAGGAAGAAAACGGAAAGCTTGTCCTTGAAGCTGCGGAAAAGGGAAAAGCAGCCTTTCTGGTTCCAGGAGACCCATTCATAGCAACGACGCATGTAACTCTACGTATCGAAGCAGCAAAACGCAAAATCCCAACCCGCGTTGTTCACGGGGCAAGCATAATCTCCGCCATAATAGGGTTGTCTGGCTTACATAATTACAAGTTCGGGAAAACTGTAACTATCCCCTTCAGAGAGAATTTTAGCGAAACGCCCTACAACGTCATAGCGCAGAACCGCCAACTTGGACTCCATACGTTATGCTTGTTGGATTTGAAGGAAGACGAAAAGCGTTACTTAACAATTAACGAAGCCCTAATGATGCTTCAGGAAGTCGAGGACAAGAAGGAACAGAAAGTTGCTTCGAATGATGCCTTTGCAGTTGGTTTAGCAAGAGCAGGGGGCACACATCCAACTCTCAAAGCTGGCTTTGTCGGGGAACTTTTAAGCTTTGATTTCGGAGCGCCGCCTATGACCCTGATTTTTCCTGGGCAACTCCATTTTATGGAGGCTGAAGCTTTGATCGCGTTGGCGGGTGCGCCTGAAAAGCTTAGGAGGATGACGACGTGAGTGCGCAAGAGTTAAGCGCCAAATACATTATCGCAATGGAGAAAACAGTCAACAGTATGCAACGAACCCAAGGCACAATCTCGGCAAGCGAAGAACGTATCAACGAGTTACTTGGATACGTAATGGCTTACTTGAAGGACGCCAAGTATTTTTGGGAACAGAAAAAGTTCGAGACCAGCTTAACTTCAATTGCCTATTGCGAAGGGCTGCTGGACGCTTTGAAGATAATCGGGGCGATTAATATTCCAGTTGGTCCTTAAGAACGCATCAACTTGTTGTAACTTTTTGTAGTCACACATTTTAAAATATGACTTTTTAGCCATTTGTTTTAGGTAGTTGGTTCCCAAACTTTGTTTGTTCAGATTTCTGAGCGCTCATCAGAGATAATGAAATTGGAATCTCGAACAACGTGAGTGGTCATTTGTACCTGAAAAAAAAACTAACCGAAAACGGCAACGGCGAAGATTCAGGGGACTCTGAACAAAGTTCCCAAGCCATCATCGCTTACCTGCAGGACTTTGGCCTAACCTCAAAAGAGGCAAAAATCTATTTTCTCCTTTCCAAGATGGGTTCAGCATCAGCCAACGAAATCGCAACTATGACACAGTTCAGCCGACTTCAAACGTACCGAGCCATCAAAGGCTTGCTTGACAACGGCTTAGTCGAAATGTCGCTCGATAGACCCCGACAATACACCCCGCTCAAAATCGAGCAAGCACTGAACCTTCTGGGGCAAGAAGCTGAGAGGAAAATCCTTGAACTTGAAAAGAAAACTCCGCTTTTGCTTGAAAAGTGGTCAACGGTCAGCGACTTGCAGTTGGACAAGACAAACTACACGTTTCGTATCATTCAGGGACCTAAAAACGTCTCTAAATTCAGGACAATGCTTTATGAATCCGCTAAGAAAGAAATCTCTGCCACATTGAAACCTAACGATCTCATGAAACTCGTGGTTGAAGGGGCAGACGACATTTTTGAGAAACTCACTAACAGCAACATCTCCATTAAGGGGCTTTCTGAAGTCAACAAACTCAACTTGGATGCTTCCAAACGATTCCTGGAATTCAGCAAGCTTAACCATATCACGCATCCCAATATCGTGCCCTTCACAATAATAGATGGCCAAGAAGCCTTAATTTGTCTCTCCAGAGACTGCAAAGATAGTGCACCCGAAAACGCCATCTGGACAAATCACCCTGAGATGGTTGGAATTCTCAAACAGGTTTTTGACATGCTTTGGACAGGGTCACAAGACGGAAATAGTCGAATCAGAGAGATAGAACAGGCCAAGTTTTCTAATAGGTCCATCTAAACAACATAGTTTTATGTCAATTGTAGCTTCAAATGATTTCTAAGCATGTCAAATAGCCAAATTTTTATGTTGGGAAGCTAATAAGACCTACAAATGCCAACTGAACATGAAAAAAGCACAGTGGTTTTGGCTTCAGGAGTCTTTGACCTGCTTCACCTGGGGCACGTAAAGTTCCTTGAAGAAGCAAAAAAGGCAGGCGGCAAAAACGCTCAACTTATAGTTATAATTGCGCGCGATAGCACAGTTGAGAAAACTAAGGGCAGGCGACCCGTAATGCCCGAAAATCAGCGGCGCAAGCTGGTGGAGTCGCTTAAAGTGGTTGACGAGGCAATTCTTGGGGTGGAAAACTTTGACATCGGCGACGTCATTGGAACAGTTAAACCCGAAGTCATCGCTTTGGGATACGACCAGGAAGACATGAAGCAGCGCGTCCAAGAATACGTTGGAAAGAACCGGCTAAACGTGAATGTCGTTCGGGTGGGTAAGTTTGAAGCAGACGAATTAGATAGCTCGTCTAAGATTAGGCAGAAGATTGTTGAGAAATTCGCATGATTACCAACATAAGCAGTAGTCAAAGATACAAGATTACGTTTGTATTGATTGCGTCAAACGTGGCGGTCTACATTTACACTTCGCTTGCTGGCGGCGACTTTCTACTAACGAACTACACCAATGACACAATACAATTAGTCCAATACAACGCGGCTGTTTTTCAGGGTGCTTATTACCAGCTTTTCACTGCCATGTTTATCCACAGCAGCATCGTACACATTGCAGGAAACATGCTATTTTTGCTTGTCTTCGGCTTACGCGGCGAAGAAATGTTTTCATTACCAGAATATCTCGGAATCTACATCTTGGGCGGTCTAGCTGGAAACGTACTTTCGTTGGCGTTGGGACCCGACTTGTTTTCGGTCGGAGCTTCGGGAGCGATCTTCGCCATGTTTGGCGCATGCGCCATCTACGCTAGACGGAGCATCGGGCAGTCGATAATTGGAGCAGTAGTTTTCGGGTTTTTCCTTTTGATAATCAGCTCAGGGGAAAACGTGAATTACTTAGCTCACATAGGAGGCTTAGTCTCCGGCTTAGCGATGGGTTATGTCTTGGCTAGAATACGCAAACCCAGAGCATATCAAGCAACCTATTCCTACACAACGCCCTTTTGACTACATAGGAATCAAAATCTCAATCTTAACTTTGTTACCGTCTTTGAGGTTCAATTGTCTTCGGAGACAGACAGGTGCAATAATCTCCAGCACCGAAGCATCATAATGGCTTCTCAATGCAGTAACCAAAGCGCCTTTGACCTTGTTGTCGATTAAGGCGGGATAACATTTTACTAAGCCAAATGTGCGGTCTTCATTTTTGAACCCTGCAACCTCTACTGCCGGATACGCTTCAAGCTCCGCGCGCGCTTTAACGTCATAGTCACTTGTCAGTTTGAGGTTTAAAGTTCCTGGATAAGGCTCAAAGCCTAGTTTTTCAACGAATTGCTTGAGATAGTATTCCTTGCCAATGTAATAGGCCCCTTCGCCCAAACCCGTAAAAACAGTCCCTTCCAAAGTTACACTTGGCGGATAAGCAGCCTCCATCAATGAACGAAGGTTCGAGAACAGTTTCTGAAGCTCTCCAGTTCCTGCATCATCGATTTTTATCAGGCAACCGTCATGAGTCATGCTCCGTTTGATCCAGCCTTTCCGTTCGAGTTCGATAAGGTAACGTGAAGCCGTCTGCTGGCTAGTCACAAGTTTCTCTGCCAAATACTCAGTACTAATTTTAGCAGTTCGCTTGTGAGCTCCCATTTCAGCCAACTTTAACAGCGTGAAGAGGTGGCGCCATTCTTGTGAATCCGTCATTTAGGTCCGACCTTATGGAGAACTGTGATGGTTGAGGTCAAATTTAAACAAGTCGAAGCAACACAGGAATACTGCTAAATTCTAATGCACGAACAGATAAGTGGAAACGGAAGCCTAAAACGTGAAAAGTCCATATCCAACCGCCACAATTTTCGACGAAACCATCAACTACTGGCAGGAAATAGCCGAAGCCCGTCCCACCGACAAACAAGTGAATTTTGTTAAGGAAAAAATCGAAGGCTCAGGTTTAGTTTTGGATTTGGGTTGCGGAAACGGAAGGCACACCATTCCGCTCTCTAAAGCAGGCTACGATATCATAGGACTGGACGTTTCGAAGCGTCTCCTTCAGGCAGCTAAACAAAAAGCAACTGCAGCTGGAACTAAGGTGACGTTGGTAAGGGCAGATATGCGTTGCTTGCCTTTTTCCGCTGAAACTTTCACTTCCGTGATCAGTTTAGACACAAGTTTTGGGTACTTCCCTTCACGTGATGACGCCCAGCGTACACTTGGAGAAATAGATAGAACTCTTTCTGGAAACGGCGTGTTACTCCTAGATGTTTTCAACCGCGAACACATCGTGAAACATCACACAAAAAGGCTCACTTCAACCTTGCAGCCGATCCTTTCCCGTTTGCTAATCTATTCTCCATTTCTTGCGGGGATGTTTAAGTGGCGGGAATTCCCGAGCTTCTGCATGCAGCAGCACCGGAGCGTGATGGAAAACGGCCTCAAATTGCGTGATATTTGGATTTTCCGCGAGAAGAGAACTGGCAAGTTATTGTTTGCTCAACATGTAGTTTGGCTTTATTCATATCGAGATTTAGAATCGGAGCTTTGGAAAGCAGGTTTTCAGAATCTGGATGTTTTTGGGAATTACGAAGGAGTCGATTATGGTGAGGATACGGACCGTTTGATAGTCATTTCGCACAAGAAATAGTATGAAGTAGAGATTTTGCGAAACGCGGATTCAGAGTTTATGCCAAGAATCTTTTGCAGCTTGGGCAGTATGACGAGTTTTCCTGAATTTCCGAACTGCAGAACTTGCAAACGGGTGCCGGAGTAAACCATTTTGACAGAGCAGACTGGGCGTTTGTAGTTCCTGACTTGCGTTCAACTCTTTTTCCCGCGAAAACAGCAACTTCGACGAGTCCAACTAAAGCTAAGAATAGATACAAGTCGCCTATAGGTGTAGCTCCTGGCGAAATGAGCATTGCAGCGACTCCTAATCCAGCGTAAAGGTACTTTCTTTGCTTCGTGATTGATTTTGTATGAACAACCCCGAATTTCACAAGTACGACGAAGAACGCTGGAATCGTGAAGAGTAAGCCGCTCACTATGATGGTGAAGAAAATTGTTGAATAAAAATCCATTATCGGAAACAAGTATACCGCATTCACGGCGTCGTAGAAGGGAACGAAACCTTGAATGAAAGATGGAGCAAGAAAGAAAAATCCAAAAACAGCACCGAAGAGAAAAAGCATTGTTACGGCGGAGATGAACGGAAAAATTGCTTTTCTCTCATGCGGATACAACGCAGGATCGATAAATTTGTATGCTTCAAACGCGAAAATGGGTACTGTAAATGTTATGGCGAAGGCTAAAGCAGCATAGACGTAAAGCGTTATTGGATCAGACATGGAACCAGCAAAAAGCATTGCACCCTTAGGAAGAAACATATTGCCAATGTAGGTTAAGAGCACCGACATTAGGGGTTTGTAATTGTTGGTAGTAGCAAAGAAATCGGCGTTTCCAGGAAGGACAAGCATGACAAATAGTGAAACCAAGAAAACTCCGAGGACCACTTTCATGCGTTTTATGAATTCGGTGAGGTGCCCCCAGAACCCTTCAAACATACTTTGTCCTTCCGG